>JACQQO010000030.1 GCA_016206955.1 Candidatus Omnitrophota bacterium | reverse complement strand
ATTTTGGAAGAGATACGGAAAATAAATTCCTTCTTCCGAAATTGCTTGATGAGCTTAACCAAATTAAAGATCTAAGATGGATTCGGCTTCTTTATGCTTATCCGAGTTGTGTCAATGAATCATTAATTGAAGCCATCGGTTCGTTGGATAAGGTCTGTCATTATTTGGATATGCCGCTTCAACACATCAGCGATCCCATCTTAAAAAGCATGCGGCGCGGAATGACCAAAAAGTCCACATATGCCCTCATCGAAAAATTAAGGAATCAAATTCCGGACCTCGCGATCCGCACCACTTTGATTGTGGGTTATCCCGGAGAAACAGAATCTGGGTTTCAAGAATTGCTTGAATTTATGAAGTGGGCAAAATTTGAGCGGCTCGGCATGTTCCTTTATTCCAACGAAGAAGGATCACATGCGGCGACTTTAAACGGCCAGATACCGAAGCGGGCGAAGGAAAGACGTTTCGATGAGGGAATGAAGCTTCAGCAAACCATTTCGAAGGCGAATAATGAGCAATTGATCGGAAAAACATTTGCCGTTTTGATTGAACAGAGAGACGAACAAAACCCAAATGTCTATATTGGCCGGACTTATATGGATGCGCCTGAAGTGGACGGAGTCATTTACGTTCATGCGCCTCAGGGGATTTTATTGAAGGAAGGTCAGTTTGTATTGGCAAGAGTAGAAGCTGCGAAAGAATATGATTTAACCGCATGGTATCTTAAGTCTGAATGATCCCACCACCTCTCTATGCGCCGAAGGCGCATCGGCTAAAAACACTAAATCCGGCAAACTCGTTTGGCCTTACAGGCCAAAGAGAGGTGGTGGGATGATCACCCCCAATCGGCTGACCGCATTTCGCGTTTTTCTCGCTATGATTAGCCCGCTGCTTTTAATTTGGAACCGCACCCTCATGATTGAAGTTTTTGTGACTCTTCTTTTCACGACGGCTTGTATCACCGATTGGTGGGACGGCTATTTAGCTCGGAAGAAATCGATGGTTACTGCCACAGGCAAAATAGTCGATCCCATTGCTGATAAATTGCTCATTCTCGGTTTTATGATTACTTTTTCATTTTTCAAACTTTACTCATTCATTTGGATTCTCCCCATTTTGATTCGCGAAGTGTCCGTAACATGGGCACGCATCATTAGATTGAGACGCGGAAGAGTGATTCCCGCCGAATGGGCAGGGAAGGTGAAAGTTGGATTTCAAATCGCATCCGTTTATGCGAGCCTGCTTTTTTTAATGGCTTTGGATTCGGGTCTTGATCGTTCCTTTTTGCTTCCACTTCAGGTTCTTCATTACATTGGAATTTTAGTTGCGAATATCGTGACCATCATCTCGGGCGTTCTGTTTTTCAAACGACTGGGTAAAATATGATCAGGCGAATTGCTTCTTGGATTGCCACCTGCGGCCCTATCGGCCATGTAAAATTTGCGCCCGGTTCTCTTGGAAGCATTGTTGGCCTTTTGTTAGTTTTGGTTGCGAGCAGCCATTTCATTTTATTGATCGTTTTATTCTTTATCTTCCTTTGTGTGGGCATCTCATCAAGTGCCGTTGCGTCACGCGAACTCAACGCTCACGATCCTCCTCAAGTTGTAATTGATGAAGTTTGCGGTGTTCTCGTGAGCTTTATAGGAATTCCCCTTAATTTTTCGACGGTTTTGATTGGCTTTATCGGATTTCGTTTTTTTGATATTCTGAAGCCGCCGCCGCTCCGGTGGCTTGAACGTTTTCCATCTGGATTTGGTATTGTTCTAGATGATGTTGCAGCTGGTATTTACACAAACTTAATCCTTCAGATTTTAATTCGTTATGCCCACATGTGAGCTAGTCAATATCGGTTCCGAACTTCTAAACGGAAGCACACTCAATACCAACGCTCAATTTCTGGCGAAGCGAGTCACAGAGCTTGATATCGACGTGGTCTATCAAGTGAGCTGCCGGGACAAAGAAAGGGAAATTCAGGATACGCTTTCGCGTGCCTTCCGCCGTTCAGACTTAATCATTGTCACCGGAGGTCTTGGCCCAACGCCAGACGATATCACGCGAGAAGCCGTTGCTAAATTTTTGGGATGCGGCCTTAAATTTGATGCCAGACAATATCAACATATTGTCCGCTATTTTAGGAAGCTCGGCCGAAGCGCGCCTTTGATGACGCGCCGCGAAGCATTTTTGCCTAAAGTGGCAAAGCCTTTGCTGAATCGTTTCGGAATTGCTTTGGGTTTTTATGTGTTCAGGAATCGTAAACTCCTCATCGTTCTGCCGGGCGTTCCCAGAGAACTTTCAAACATGTTTGACTCGCTTGTCCGCGGTCTCATTCAGAATAAATTCAGAAATAGGAAACGGTCCTATTGGCTTGAAGCAAGAATCGCCGGACTTTACGAAACGCAAGTGATGCGGAAGCTGGGTTCGAAATTTTTCAAAGGTAGAACGTTTGAATTTGGAATTTATCCGGAAATTGGAGAAGTCAAAATTCGAATCAAAGCTCAAGATGAAAAGTTACTGTCTTTATTACGCCGCGAACTTAAGCGAAAGTTAAGCTATTTTTTATATAGTTTCGAAGGCAAATCATTTGCTTCCGTTATTGGTGATCGTCTGGCAAGACGAAGGCAAACACTTTCGATTGCGGAAAGTTGTACCGGCGGCCTTTTGGCGGAGAAAGTCACCGATGTTCCTGGTTCATCCCGTTATTTTAGAGGCGGCTTAGTTGCCTATGCCAATCAGATCAAAATAGGGGAACTCGGCATTTCAAACGCCTTAATGGCGAAAGAAGGCGCCGTTTCGAAGTCGGTAGCTCAAGCGATGGCCAAAGCGATTCGTGAGCGCTATCAAACCACCCTCGGAATCGGCATCACCGGCATTGCGGGACCAACGGGCGGAACGAAATCGAAGCCTGTAGGTCTGGTTTATGTAGCCATTTCAGATTCCACAAAAACACGTGTCTTTAAACTTTTATTATCGGGCGACCGTGCCAAAGTCAGGCTTCAAGCGGCACAAAAAACGCTTTTTTTTCTGTGGGAATGGCTCATCAAACCGTAAGGTCTTTTCTTGCCATTGAGTTATCTGAGCGCTTAAAAAACGAAGTCCAATCCTTTTTGGAATCTGTCGGCAGTAGTCTTCAAGGGTTTCGGTTGATTCCTCCGCAAAATTGGCATCTCACGCTTCACTTTTTAGGTCCAATAGACACGGATGAAATGGAGCATCTGTCTGCTCGTCTTGCGAAGGCACTTCCAGGCATTAAACCATTTTCCATTTCACTCGGAGGATTCGGCGCTTTTCCAAATCAGCAAAGCCCGCGGATTTTATGGGTTGGAGTGCGAAATGATCTCAAAAACTTGTTGGAACTTAAACAAAAACTAGACGGAGTTCTTCAAGCTGCGCATTTTCAAATTGAAAAAAAGCCTTTTCATCCTCATATTACAGTGGCTCGATTGAAACTCCGCCATTCTCATTCCGCACTCAAATTGGAGACAGAATTTCAAGGCAAAGCCCGCGACGAAATTAAGCAGATCACTCTTTTTAAGAGCCAGACTCTTCCCGAAGGGGCCATCTACACGCCGTTTCAAATTTTCAGGTTCTGAGGCTTTTTAAAATTCTGAAGAAACCTCAAAGCTCATAAAAAATTAGCACAAACAAGCTATTTTATCTCGCCCTTCCCTTGAAAGCCTTCTCTTTGCACGGTATACTTTTAAGTGTTCCTCACAAAATAACTCGTTTGTTTTCAATGAGTTGGGAGGTTAGTGTGAAAAAACGAATTGGTGAAATTCTGATTGAGAATGGCACGCTCAACCAAGAACAGCTTCAAGCCGCGCTCAAGTTACAGAAACAGGAATCTGCAAAATTGCTTGGTCAAGTTTTGATCGAGCTTGGTTATGTTACGGAAGAGGATATTGTCGTTGCTCTCGCCACGCAATTTAACGTTCCCTACTTGCCCATTGGGAATTTTACTCTGAATGAAACGGTTAACGGCCTCATTCCGAAAGAGCTGATTACAAAATATATTTGTGTGCCGCTGGACCGGATTGGAAATCTACTAACGGTTGTGATGTCGGACCCAACCAATGAGGAAGCGATTAAAGAAATTGAGAAAGTAAGCAATTGTAAAGTTCAAATTTTTGTTGCGACTCCAACAGAAATTATGAACGTAATTCAAGATCATTTTCGTATTTCTTTTTCACCTGCCCAGAATAAAACCGCTCACAACCTATAGAGGTCTTCCATGGCGTTGGAAGTGATTGATGCCCACATCCTTAGAAAAATGGTGAAACAAGGCCTTTTCACAGAAGCAGACGCCGCGCTTCTCGCTGATGAAAAGAAAAGCTCAGGACTTCCCATGACTGAGCTTATTTTGAAGCACAATTTGATGAACGAAGTTCATTTGCTTACTTTCTTGGCGGAAGAATTTAAATGCGCTTCCATCAATCCAAATCATTTCACCATCGAAGATTCTGTTATCAAATTGATCCCTCCCATTTTCGCGCAAAAGAATCGTGTTCTTCCTATTTCGCAGCATAACAACTCGGTCACGGTTGCCTTGGAAAACCCCGCTGATTTAGGCCTGATTGACGATATCAAAGCGATTACCAATATGAAAGTCCGTCCGGCGATTACTCTTTATAAAGAATTGACCACCGCGCTTCAGCGTTATTACCCAAGCGATCCAGAGAGCGAAACCAGTTCCGAAAATGCGATTCAGGAGTTGGTGCGTATTGTCCAAGAAAAGAAAGAGCAAGAGGGAGAAAATGAAACCGTCAATCTCCTCAAACAGGCTCAGGAAACCCCGATCATTAAGGTTGCCAATTTGCTTTTATTGGATGCCATCCGAAGAAAAGCAAGTGACCTTTTTATCGAACCATGGGAAAGCACGATTCGAGTTAGATGTCGCGTAGACGGGATTTTGGAAGAAGTTCCGTCTCCTCCCAAGGCAATGGGATCGGCGCTGGTTTCCCGTTTTAAAGTAATGAGCCAGTTGAATATTGCAGAGCGCAGGATTCCTCAAGACGGGCGTTTTAAAATTAAGGTTCAGGATCGCGAAGTTGACATCCGTGTTTCCATTCTGCCAACTAGTTTTGGTGAAAAGGTGTGCCTCAGAATTTTAGATAAGAAAACTCAGGCACACAATCTTGAAAACCTCGGATTTACCGCCCAGGAAGTAGCCGATATCAAAAATTGTTCGATCAAGCCGCACGGCATGATTCTGGTTACCGGCCCCACCGGCAGCGGAAAAACGACGACCCTTTATTCGGTCCTGGATTTTTTAGATTCCATTGAAAAAAATATCACCACAGTTGAAGATCCTGTCGAGTATGAAGTAGAGGGCATCAATCAGGTCAATATCCGCGAACCAATCGGCCTTACCTTTCCCACGACACTCCGATCCATTTTAAGGCAGGACCCGGATATCATTCTGATCGGTGAAATTAGAGATTTGGAAACCATGGACATTGCCATCAAAGCTGCCTTAACCGGCCACTTGGTTTTGAGCACGCTTCACACCAACGATACGATGGGTTCGATTATCCGTATGTTGAATATGGGAATCGAACCCTTTCTGATTACCTCTTCGGTTTTAATGATTTCAGCTCAGCGCTTGGTGAGAAAACTTTGCCCCACTTGCAAAGAGCCGTTTAAAGCGGATGATGAGATAAAGAAGCGCTTAAATTTAGATCCTAAGAAAACGCCGCTTTTTTTTCGTCCACTCGGCTGTTCCAAATGCCGATCCACCGGTTTTAAAGGTAGGTCTGTGATTTCAGAAATTCTCGTCTTGACCCCCGAGGTCAAAGAAATGATTATGAAAAGAGCTCCCGCCGAAGACATTAAGCAATTCGCAAGGCGCCATGGAATGAATACCTTAAGAGAAAGCGGAATCGAAAAAGCACTCGCCGGAGACACTTCCTTGGACGAGGTGTTTCGTGTAACGGCAGGCGATCAGGAGTTAGAGGTGGAATAATGCCTACGACCTATGCTCGAACACTTCCCGAACTATTGAGCAAGACGCACCTTATTTCAGAGATTGATCTCAAACGGGCTCAGGAGCTCCAAAAAGTTCGCGGAACTAAACTTATTCGCATCCTGGTGGAAGAAGGCATTGTTCCAGAAAAGGATCTCATGCTTCTTTTGAGTTCAGAATTAAGCATTCCGGTTCTGGATCTAGCTTCGTACAAAGTGGATCCCAAGGTTCTTAAATTGATCCCCAAAAAAGTGGCGCAGAGTTACAGCATTATTCCAGTGGCACAGATCGGCAACGTGATTTCGCTTGCGATGAGCGATCCTCTGGATGTGACAGCCATGGATGATGTTAAAAAAATTACCCACTGCAATGTCCGCGCGGCCATCGTGGGCCACCGAGACGTTCAAGCGGCGGTCGAAAATTATTATTCTGAAGAAGCAAAACTGGAAGAAATTTTGGATGATCTTGATCCTGATTCCATTGAGGTTGTGGATCAATCCAAGCAGGAAGAAAGCCGTGATGTCAAAGCTGCTGATGAAGCTCCCGTCATTCGCATGGTGAATTTGATTCTCCAAGATGCCATTAAGAACCGCGCCTCCGACATTCACTTTGAGCCTTTTCTTGATCGTCTCCGAATCCGATTTCGAATCGACGGTGCTTTGCGTGAATCTTTTTCTCCTCCGCGCCAAATGTACAACGCCCTTTTAACGAGAATCAAAATCGTGTCCAATTTGGATATTACTGAAAAACGCCTTCCGCAAGACGGCCGTTTTAAGGCCAAGTTTGAAAACCGCGAAATTGATTTCCGTGTCTCTGCGCTGCCGATTTATTACGGCCAGAAACTCGTTCTCCGGGTTTTGGACAAAACGAACATCAGAACCGGTCTGGATTCGCTTGGATTTGAAGTTCGGAGCATTCAAAAATTTCAGGAAGCCATCAAACGCCCTTATGGGATGGTTCTGGTCACGGGGCCCACGGGAAGCGGAAAATCGACCACGCTTTACTCTGTTCTAAATCAGTTAAATACCAAAGAACGCAATATTATGACTATTGAAGACCCAATTGAATATCAAATTCACGGGATTACGCAGACTCAAGTCAATCCAGATATCGGCTTAACCTTCGCGAATGGGCTAAGATCCTTATTAAGGCAAAGCCCGGATATTATCCTGGTCGGGGAAATTCGTGATTCCGAGACGGCCGATATTGCGGTCAAAGCGGCACTTACCGGACACTTGGTGTTCAGTACGCTTCACACCAATAATGCTGCCGGCGCGGTGACTCGTCTCGTCGATATGGGAGTTGAGCCGTTTTTAATTGCGTCATCACTGATTGCCACTACCGCGCAGCGCCTAATGCGCCGAATCTGCCTTAATTGCCGTGAGGTCTGTGAGATTCCAAAAGAAATTCTAAACAGATTACCGGCAAATCAGAAGTGGATTCAGGAAGCCAAAGGCTACAAGGGCAAAGGCTGCACTCAGTGTAAAAACACAGGCTATCGGGGAAGGCTGGGCGCGATGGAAGTTTTGCAAATCGATGATGAAATTCAAACGCTTATCACTGAAAATAAATCGAGCGGCGACATCGAAGCGGTAGCGCGAAAGAAAGGCATGAAATCGTTGTTCGAAGAAGCCATGGAAGGATTTCATAAAGGACTCACGACGCTTGAAGAAATTTTGCGCGTGACCACATTTGAAGATTAAGGATGGTGAAACGTGTCTGAGTTTGAGTACGTGGTGAAAGATAAAGAGGGAAAAAACCTGCAGGGCAGAAAAGAGGCCGCGAATGTCAACGATATCGTTGCGGCGCTCCGCCAGCAGGAATACCTTATCATTCGAGTCACCGAAGTCAAGCCGAAACTCGCTCTTTTTTCGCGCAAAGGCACAAGGCCCGGAGGCAGAATTAAAGCGGACGAATTGGTTGTTTTTTCAAGGCAGCTTGCGACCATGGTGGAAGCGGGCGTGCCGCTCGTCCAATCACTTAACATTTTGTCGGATCAAGTTGAGAATGCCAATCTCCAGCGTATCATTTTGGCTATTCATGACGAAGTCGAAAGCGGAAAGAATTTGTCGGAGGCCCTTCAAAAACATAAAAAAGTGTTTTCTCCCCTTTTCGTGAGCATGGTCAAAGCAGGTGAGTCGAGTGGAAGCCTTGAAGAAATCTTGGACCGTCTCGCCTCTTATATCGAAAAAACAAGCGCACTTCAGAAAAAAATCCGTTCCGCTTTAGTTTATCCGACGGTGGTGGCCATCATGGCATTTATCATTACATTCGGAATGATGACTTGGGTCATTCCGCAGTTTGCGAATATTTTCGCTTCTTTAAATGCACCGCTTCCCACGCCGACTCGGATGCTGATTGCGTTCAGCAATTTTCTTCGGACCAATATTCTTCTTTTCTTTGGAACGGTGGGGGGAGGAATATTTTTGTTGAATCGATTCGTCAGTACGAAAGCGGGACGATTGTGGTTTGATTCGCTCAAATTAAGAATGCCTATTTTTGGCCCCCTGTTTTTAAAAGTGGCGGTGAGTAAATTTTCGAGAACCTTATCGACCCTTGTGAAAAGCGGAGTCCCCATTTTGAGTGCGCTTGAGATTGTCGGAAAGACCTCCGGCAACCGGTTGATTGAGCAAGTCATCGGAGAGGTCCACAATTCCATCAAAGAAGGTGAGAGTATTTCTGCGCCGCTTGGAAAGAAAAAAATATTTCCTCCGATGGTGGTCCGGATGATTGCAGTCGGCGAAGAAACGGGTGAACTCGATAAAATGCTTTCCAAAATCGCAGACTTTTATGATATACAAGTGGATACAGCTGTCGATGGCCTCACGTCTATGATAGAACCGCTCGTGATCGCTTTTTTAGGAATCGTCATTGGCGGCATTGTGATCGCCATGTTTCTTCCCATTCTCACTCTTACACAAGCGCTTAAGTAAAATGCTATTGCCCGTTGCTATTTTTATCAAGCGGTTGCGTGTCTTGACCATTGCGCGACTTCTCATTGCAACGGTGTTTTTATTTTGTGCTCAATTTATATTTCCCAAAGACCGCACCCTTTTTTACGCCCTCATTGCCGCTTGTTCTATTCTAAGCATTATTTATATCCTCTGGCTTTTGAGCACAAAAAAGTTAGTTCTCCTCGCGTGGATTCAAGTTCTATTGGATCTCGTTTTGGAAAGCGCTTTGGTCGCCTACACCGGCGGCGTTGATAGCTTGTTTGCCACCGTGTATGTCTTGTCGATCTTAAGTGCGGGATATATCCTTTCACCGGTAGCCAGTTTTTACATAGCAACAGGGAGCAGCATTTGTTTCATTGCAATCACTTTTTTTGACTATGCGAATTGGATTCCCTCTGGATTTTTCGCGCCTCGCACAATTTCAGCCAAAAACCATGATATTCTCTATCTTTTTTATTCCAGCTATGTCCGCGTTACTGTCTTTTTTTTGGTGGCCGTTTTAACCTACTTTTTTTCTCAGAAGATCCGAAAACTGGAAAGTACGATGAAAACACAGGAGCGGCTTGTGTTCTTGGGGGAAGTGATTTCAAGCATCGCTCATGAAATCCGTAACCCGCTCACTTCGATTAGCGGTTCTGTGGAGCTCATGATCAAACAGCTCAAAGCTAAGTTGAATGAGAAGCAGCAAAAACTAATGGGGGCAGTCGTAGATGAGTCAGAGCGAATTAACCGGATTTTCAGCGGTCTTTTGGATTATTCTCGCCTTCCAGAACTTCGTTTGGAAGAGGTTTGCTTGGAGTCTTTTTTAGATCAAATTTTGATGCTGGTGGAACATCAGGAAAGTTTTAACCCAAAAATAAACATTTTGAAACTGTACAAGAATAAAAAGATTCAGGTTAAAATGGATCCGGAATATATGAAACAAGTGCTGATGAATATTCTGGTGAATTCATTTCAAGCGATGCCAAACGGCGGCAAGCTTGAGATCGACTCACATGCAAATCGCACAGAAGTTTCCGTTTCGATCAATGATACAGGCATGGGAATGGACCGCAAAACTTTAAATTCTATTTTTGTTCCGTTTAAGACAACCAAATCTAATGGAACCGGCTTGGGCCTTGCGCAAGCTTATAAGATTGTCAGCCAGCATGGCGGCCGGCTTTCCATCCGCAGTAAAAAAGAAAAAGGGACCCAAGTGGAAGTGTTTATCCCTAAGTTATGAGGTAATCATCCTATGATGAATCGAGAACGGGAAACCATTTTTGTGATTGATGACGAGCCTCATATTCTGACGATGATCAAGGAGGCGCTTGAAGAGGAAGGCTATCAAGTAAGCTGTTATCAAAATCCTCTTGAAGGTTTGGAAGAAGCCCGCCGGAGAAATCCAGATTTGATCATTGCCGATCTTTTAATGCCTGAACTGAACGGTCTTGAGCTAATCCATAAAATTAAAACTTTCAATCCCGAGATTAACGTTCTCGTGATTACAGGGCATGCTTCGCTTGACTCTGCCATCGGTGCGATTCGGGCTGGCGCCAGTGATTACATGATCAAGCCTTTTAAAATTGCAGACCTCTTGGATGCCGTCCGTAAAGCCCTAAGTCAAAAACGGCTCGCTCCAAAATCCTCTACTCAGAGTAAAACTTTATCGGATCGATATCAGACTAAAAATTTGATCGGGACAACTGCCGAAATGAAAGAAATTTTTCAATTGATTGAGAAAATCGCCAAAACCGAGAGCACAGTTTTGGTGATAGGAGAAAGCGGTACGGGCAAGGAAATGGTCGCCCGTTCCGTCCATTATCAGTCGAGGCGAAAAAAAGGCCCTTTCGTTAGTGTGAATTGCGCCGCACTTCCTGAAAATTTACTCGAGAGTGAACTCTTCGGTTATGAGAAAGGTGCTTTCACCGGAGCGGTTGCTTCCAAAGTGGGCCTTTTTGAACTAGCGGAATCCGGCACGTTTCTTTTGGATGAAGTGGGAGACCTTTCCGTTAATTTGCAAGCCAAATTGCTTCGAGTGCTTCAGGAACGCATTTTAAAGCGCTTAGGCGGGGTGAAGGATATTCCCGTGGATTTTAGGCTCATTGCGGCCACAAGCAAGAACCTTCCGGAAGAAATTAAATCGGGACGCTTTCGAGAAGAGCTTTTTTATCGAATCAATGTGATTCCGATCATGATGCCGCCCTTGAGAAAAAGACGCGAGGATATTCCGACATTTGTGTCTTATTTTCTGGAATTCTATTCGAATAAACACATGACGAACCGAAAACCAACAATTGCCAAAGAGGCTTTGGCTGTGCTCGAAAATTATGCTTGGCCGGGCAATATTCGTGAGCTTGAGAATGTCATTGAACGGATCGTCGCTTTTTCGGACAGCGATCTCATCACAGTCACCGATGTGGAAAAGGCACTCCAAAAGGGTAACTTTAGTTCTGATAAGATTAAGCCGATAAATAAGTCCAGTGATCTTAAAGAGAATCTTGAAGTTTACGAGCGCGAGCTCATCGAGCAGGCCATTCAGAAGTCAAAGGGAAATAAAAATAAAGCAGCGAAACAGCTTAATTTAACGCGCCAAGCTCTGCAGTATAAAATAAGCAAATATGGAATTCATTTTTCATCCAATGGTTAAAAAAGATAACAAAATCTACGCTTTAGGGTTCACTTTAATTGAGCTGATCATTGTTCTTGTCATCATTGGGCTTGTGGTTGCCATCACAACGTCAAGCTATCTTGCTGCAAGAGTTCAAGGAAATGAAGGAGGTGCAAAAGGAGCTTTAAGAACCATTCAAAGCGCTTGCGTTTCTTATCGAAGTACCACAGGAGCTTATCCAGTTTCTCTTGCCGCAATGGGCTCTACTTATTTGGGCGGAGGTCTTGAAGGCGGCGAAAAATCTGGTTATCTCTTCAGTTTAGCCAATGCAAATGGAGGGGAGACCTATACCGCCACCGCTGTTCCTAAAACAGCAAATTACACAGGCGTTAGGAGTTATTGCACTGATACGGCCAATGTGATTTACATTTACGATGCAGCTACGATTGCTGCAGATGGTACAGCTTGTCCTCCCGGCGGAACCGCCATCACGGGTTAGCCGTAAAAAAATTTTTACAACTCTGAAATATTTTTACATAGGCGCAAGTGCTAGGGCAAAAATGATGAAAGTGGGTATAGGTATAAGTCGTTTATTTTAAATGGGTTGCGGTTTTTATTTTGTGGATTCGTGTTGTGGCATGGTTTTTGATGAATGTTAACGGCATAAAAGAAAATGACTTTTAGAATGGAGGAATTGAACATGAAAATCAGAATCGGGAAAAAGGGATTTACGCTCGTTGAAATTATGATCGTGGTTGCGATCATTGGCCTTTTGGCCGCAATCGCGATTCCTAACCTTCTTCGTGCGAGGATCAACTCCAATGACAGTGCAGTTCAGGGTGATTTACGGGCGTTTAGCACAGCCTCAGAGAGTTTTCGAGCGGCTCAACAGCCCGCCGCATATGGTACGCTTGCGAATATGACAGGAGCGAACCCTCCCTATTTGGATGCAACGTGGGTTGAGGGAGCGGTAAAACACGGCCACACATTCAATTACGTGCAAGTTGGAACCGCCCAATATACGATGCAGGCTACCGAGATTGCTAACCAATCAGTGAATAGATATTGCGTTGATCAAACAGGTGTTCTACGTGTTATGATTGGCGGCGTCGCTGCCGGACAAGCTTATGCAGCTGGAACAGCTTGTGGTGGTAACCCGGTCAATCAATAAATTATTCTGGCTTGTGAGTTTCGAAACCTACCCGTTCCAAGAGCGGGTAGGTTGTTTTTTAGTTGGCAATTTTGCTTGGGATTTGTTATCTTACCTTAACAGTCTGCTCAAGAGATGAAAATTCAAATCCAAAAGCTTTCAGCTTTGGCCTCCAAATCGCTTTCCTTTCTTTTAGATCAATCAGCTCCAGAGAATCAAGTCAAACGTCAAATTGGGCTCAACATCGGCCGCTCTAGTCTAACGGCCTGTGAAGTATCTTTTAATGGCGAGCAGCTTATTTTAGAACGTGTGATTCACAAAGAGTTGATCAAAAATAAGCCTCTTGAGAATCAAATCAAAGATCTCGTTCAAGAAGCCAAATTTGAGTCCAAACAAGTCAACGCTTCGCTGAAAGGGCAGGGCATTGTGGTTCGTTTTCTGTCGTTCCCGAAAATGAACCGAGCTGACTTTGCAAGTTCCATTCAATTCGAGGCCGAAAAATATTTACCTTTCACGATTTCGGAAGTCGTGATTGATTATCATATTTTTGAATCTCCAACGGTTGGCGGAGGAGAAAGCGCCGATACGATGCAGGTGATTTTAGTTGCCGCCAGAAAAACAGATGTCAATAAATTGATTGAGCTTGCTCAAGCCGCTGAACTCAAACTCAAGGCAGTGGATCTTGACCTTTCTGCTCTCGTGAATGCGTTTGAACATTCCAATCCGGAACTCAAAGGCCGTTCCCTTGCTTTAATCGATTTTGGTGCCGTGGATAGTACACTCGCCATTTTAGAGAAAGGAAGGCTTGCATTCTCACGCGATATTGCTTTCGGCGGCCATGATTTGGCCGAAATCCTGAGACGAAAGCTTAATATTTCAGAGGAGGAAGCCTTTAAAATCGAGCACGGCCCTCAGGCAGCCCATGCTGATCAATTGATCGTCATTCAAGAAAGTTTGGAGCGGCTGCTTCATGAAGTTAAATCTTCTTTTAATTATTATTACAATCAGAATCAAAACGCATCGGCCGTTGAAACGGTCTATGTCTCCGGCGGATTCTCGCAATTGTCAATGCTGAAAGAAGCCCTTGAGAAACAAATTGAGCTGCCGGTTAAAACCTGGGATCCAACCAGCCAATTAACGATTAAAGATACGGTAGATAAAGAAGCTTTGAAAGCGCTGATTCCTTATCTACCGGTTTCCATCGGCCTTGCGATTCGACCTTAATGATCCCACCACCCGCTTGTCAAGAGCGCGCTTCGTTGTTAAATTGTGCTTATGTTTATCTTCTTCGAAGCGTAAAAACAGGTAGATTCTATTTAGGTTGGACGACAGATTTAAATCGTCGTTTCCAAGAGCATAATTTAGGCAAGAGTTCTTATACGAGGTCTCGAGGTCCCTGGGAATTGATAAATTATGAGTTATATCAAAGTGTACAGAGTGCTAAGAATCGAGAACGTGCATTGAAACATAATCCTATAATGATGAACTTATTTAAGAAGCGCGCTCTTGTCTCTTTTCAAGAGCCCGCCTTTCGGCGGGTCAAGCAGGTGGTGGGATGATTCTCATTAATTTAAACCCTCAGAAAATAGCGAAAGAAACAAAAAAAATCCGGGTTCCCTACCGGCTCATTGCTTTTTTTGTATTTGTCATTTTTTTATCGCTTTCTCTTTACAATTTATTTGCTTACATCCGCTTGCGCGAGGGCTACCGATCCTATGACAAGCAGTGGAAAGCAATTGCTCAAAAAAGCGCTGAAGCGGATAATTTGGAACGTGAGCTTGGAGCTTCGATTATTTCCGAAGTCGATTTTTACGACGCTTTTATCGATCCGTCTCTTGAGACGGCAAAGATCCTTAATTTAGCCAGCGATCTTCTTCCGAGAAGCGTTTGGTTGAATCAGCTTGAATTTGAAAGAAACAAAAAAGAAATGCAGCTGATCTTAAGCGGGCTTGCGGAAGCGAGCGGCGCGGGCGGGCTCAGGCTGATTGAAATTCAAAATTTTATCAACAGCCTTAAAGATCAAATGGAACAATTGACCAGTCCCGTTTCTCAAGCAAATCCGAATTCCAAGAAACCGATCGTTGCCACGGTCGTCACAAGCAGTCAAAAATCAGAAGCCAATAAATCTGAATCCATTCAATTCACGGCCACGTTTCGCACTGAAGGTTTTGGGCAAAAATGAACCTGAAAAAAATAGCGATCCCAAACTTTTCTTTAAAAGGCCTAAAAACCAAGATTGAATCCATTGATCGAAAAGTGTTAATCCAAAACCTCATCATGGTGGGCGGCTTCTTGATATTTATTTTCTTTTTCTTTTTGCCTCTTTTTTTATATAACCAGAAAATGGCCAGGGATCTCAATTTGCTGAAGGATAAAGTCGTTCGCGCGACCGCGAAAATTGCCAGGATTCCTGAAATGACCAGACAAAAAGAAATGTTTGGAACCAAGATTAAGAAAACGAGAGAACAATTTTTTGAGCTTGAGGAAGCAGATCATCTGATCGAAATTGTATCTAACATCGCAGCCGATTCGGGGGTACGAATCAGTGCTTCAAGGCCGGCTGCTAAATCGTTGGAGCTTCCTCCTCCATTCTCAATCATGTATGCCACTTTAAGTTACGAATTGGCCGTCGAAGGGCCCTATCACAATTTAGGCACTTTTATCAATCGCTTAGAACGTGGTTCAAAGAATATCTCAGTTCATACGCTTGAAATAACCGCAGGAGATCGGGTGCCGACGATACATCAATCCACCTTGGTTCTCACGGCATTTCTAAAACGAGGTAAACAGAATGAACCTAAAATGTTTATGCCAGTTTAGAATCGTGATTGTGGTTTTCATTTTTGGTTTGGCGATAATGATGTATAAATTTTCGGTGGCATTTGCCGAGGAATTCATTTATGATAGCCACGGAAAAAGAGACCCCTTTGTTTCAGTCGGTGAGGGTTACACGGGCGGCGGATTCGGAATAGGAGAATTAAGGCTTGAGGGAGTGATTGTAGACGCCCAAGGCGATTCTTACGCGCTTGTCAATGGCGAAATTGTTCGTGAAGGCGAATCTTTAGAGGGTTTTTTGTTAAAAAAGGTGGAGAAAAATCGAGCAATCTTCGATAAGGACGGAGAAGTTGTGGAAGTGGTTTTGAGTCAGGAAGAAGAGGACTTAAAAAAGATAATCTAAAACGTGATGAACGGGTCTTTTAAGGACTCAGGAGCATCATATGAAACGCAGTAAATCGTATGAAGGAGTGTTTGCTTATGGAAGCGCCCTTTTATTTGCGCTTTCATGTTTATTAAACGCAACCTTGCTTTTTGCGCAGAACCCGCCCTCTGGCATTAGCAGTAGTCCAGTTTCAGAGGAGGTAACGACGCCGGAGGCAGCGACGGTTCAAGTGACAACAACCGCTCCGGGAAATGTCAGCATCGATTTCAAGGATGCGGATATCGGCAATGTGCTACGAATTTTGAGTTTGAAGAGCCAAGTGAATATTGTGGCAGGCCCCGAAGTAAAAGGGACTGTGACGATTCGCTTGGAGGACGTTCCCTGGGAAAAAGCTTTGGACGTGGTTTTGAGAACCTATGGATACGTTTATGAGCGCGAGGGCAATATTGTGCGCGTCACGACGAAGGAAAATCTTTCAACCGAGGAATTGGCAACCGAAACATTTATTCTAAATTATACGACGGCGGTGGAAGCGGAAACCGCGATCAAAGACATTCTCTCTGAGCGCGGACGGATTAAGTCGGTCCCGAGGACCAACATGTTAGTGGTCACCGATATCCCAACCAATCTCTACAAAATCAGGGAAGTGATTAGAAAGTTAGATAAGAGTACCCCTCAAGCTCACATCGATTCAAAGATTGTCAAAACTCAGCTTCAAAAAGGCGAAAATTTGGGCATTACTTGGACTCCTGGAGTTACCGTAGTGGGAGCTGAACGGCCGACAACCTTACCGTTTCCGGCCGAGAGGCGGTCTGAAGATCACGGCTTTTTTGAAGCGGTCTTTGGGAAGTTTTTCCCCCAAACTGCTACTGCCGTTTCTACAAACGCTTTTGATACGAGCGCATTTCCGAGGCCTGCCGTTGCTGTCACTAATCAAGGTGGAGGCAACTTATTTACTCTGGGCACACTTGATTTTAGTTCTTTCTCTGCCGTTCTTCAGTTGTTGAGGACGCGGGCTTATACGAAGGTGATTTCAAATCCTCGCATTACGGTTCTCAACAATCAAGTGGCTAGCGTTAAAGTCACCAAAGATGTTCCTTATCCCACCTATGAACGGAAT
>JACQQO010000034.1 GCA_016206955.1 Candidatus Omnitrophota bacterium | reverse complement strand
CCGCGGAGGCGGGGATCCAGAATCTCTAAATTCCCGCCGTTCCGACCGAACGCCGTACCAACCGTACGGCACCGCAACACCAAGCGCCCGACCGGCGCTAGTTCAAGCGGCGGAGCCAGATGACCGAGCGGCCGTCCGCCGCTTGATCGACTGGCGCTTTCGCGGGAATGACAAGAAATTTTTCCTCGCAATGACGATATGGATTTGTTTTTTTGTGTCCGTATTTGCACTTTCCGGATGTGACAAAGCGACTTACCCTGAAGATAAAATCGCAAATGCCATTCAAGAAATTTGTGCGAAGGAATACAAAATAGAAGATGTAGAAGTCAAATTTGCCGGCAACACGATCGGGGTGTTCCTGCCTTTGAAAAAACTATTTACCACGGATGTCCGGCAGGAAATTCTCTCCGGCCAAGTGGCCAATCTCGAATCGCTTTTTGAACCGGAACCCGAAGCGATGGATCAGCTTGAAAACGTGCTTTTTACAATTTCAAGGGTTTTGTTAAGTTCGGATAAGCCCATTGATTTTTATGTGCTTCAAGCCACTGATGTGGAATTGACAGGCCTTCAATTGATATTGATGGGCTATGTCCCTGACGTTCGACGCGTCCGTTTATGGGACATTTCAAGAAATGAGTATCGAAAACGGGTGCTGCACGAATTGAAGTTCAGCCGCTCCGTCCTCTGGGAAAAGCCGGTGCGAGAATTATTTGAAAAATTGCCCACGCAGGCTTTTAGTGATTTGGCAAATCAGTATTTTTTAGTCAGCCTCACGCCCGAAGGCCTTTCTCCGATTTTTTATGATTTTTTGACTACGTTAAATAACAAGCAGAATCTTAAAATCGACCTTCAAGAAATCAAAAGCCGGCCCTACACCAACGCGCAAGCTTTAGTTTATGTCAAGTTGAGAGAATCTTTTGAACCTAGGGCGGGGTCTTTCGAAACCGATTTTGCTTACCCTTCGGGAACCATCCTTGAGTATATTTTCATCATCAGGCCGGTCGAACAGTATTTTAAAATTGCCCAAGTGATTCCTTTTTATTATTTGGATGAGACAAAGCAGCTTCAGAGAATCCCTCTGCCCTCCGAATTTAATTTGGATCAAAGCTTGGAGGCTTGGCCTGAGCGATTTTCGGTTGAGGAGATCAAATTGGGCGAATTTTTAGCCAAGCAATTGAACCGCCGCATTCAAGGATTTTTACTTGCAGATGAAAGGATCCACCACACGATTCGCCATGCCCAAGTGAATTTTGATTACGAAAGCAGCGCGGAGAATCCTCACTTTAGCCTTCATTTTGATTTTCTGACGAAAGGAATGAAACAAACGTCGCGGACCATTGACGAAGTGATTTCTGATGAAGATGTCCTTTATTTGTTTAATTTGATCCTTCGTGAATTCACGGAAGTCATTCGGAGTTACCGGTTCGCGGATTATAGTTATTTGGAACTTGTTTGGCAGCCGGGAGATTCGTCCTGGATTCTTAAACTCGATCCGACCCATCTTGATCTTTTTCGTGAGCGCAAGCTTAAAATCGAGGCCCTTTTGTCTCCTTCCCGTTCTCTCTTTACGCCCTCCTAATTTCCGTGATACAATCTAGCGCTCAAGACCATCGAGTGCTAATTTAATCCCATGGATGAACTGAAAGAACGCCAAAAGCAGGTGCTTCAAATTATTGTAAATACCTACGTCAAAACGGTAAACCCTGTCGGTTCGCGGGTGATCGCCAAACATTATCATGATGAACTTTCTCCGGCAACCATCCGGAACGAAATGCATGGTCTCGAAGAGCGGGATTATATTGCCCAGCCGCATATCTCGGCAGGACGGGTGCCAACGGATAAGGGATATCGATATTATGTAGACCATCTGATGCCCGAACCGAAGGTTGCGCCTCATGTCGCGGCGCTTGTGGCAAGGGAATACCGGGACCGGATTGATAATTTGGAAACTTTAATTGAGCGCACCTCCCAAATTCTTTCGAGCCTTTCAGAACAAGCAGGCCTTGTCGTGTTTCCAACCTTTGAAGAGTTAGTTCTTAAACACGTTGAAATTACATCCTTAGGCGGGCGGCAGTTGCTCGTCGTTTGGATTTCCGATAAAGGATGGGTGCAAAGTCAGGTGATTGATCTCGAAGAAACTATTCCCGCCGGAGAACTTGCCCGAATCAGCCGTTTTCTAAATCAAGAATTGGCCGGAATGGTGCTTGAGCAAATCCAACCTTATTTGGCCGCGCAGCTCAAACAAGCTCAAGATTCGTTGCACACCCTTTGCCGAATGGCGCAGACCATCGTGTGCGAGAGTTTTCCCAAAATGAAGCCCAGGCGCATGGCCATAGAAGGTTCCCGTTACGTTTTGGATCAGCCTGAGTTTCAAGATTGGGAAAAATCGCGCCGCCTTTTTAAAGTTTTGGAAACCAAGGACAAGCTTTCAAATTTGGTCTGCGGAGATTCTGAACGCGCGGGCGTTCAGGTTCAAATTGGTATCGAACATCATTGTGAGGAAATTTGGGATTGTTCTGTGGTGGCAGCACAATACCAAATCAACCAAAGAACCGTTGGAGCGGTTGGCGTCTTAGGCCCAAGGCGAATGCAGTATGAGCGCGTTGTTTCTTTAGTTGACTATGTTTCAAGGCGTTTCAGCGAAGTTTTGGAGCAGTGGGTGTAACTATGGAGGATCAGGAAAAAACTCCCGAGAGCATTGAGATTGCCCGCGTGGAATATGAAGAACTTCTTAAGAAAGCGAATGAATTTTCAGAGCTTCAGGATCGGCTGCTCCGTTCGGCCGCTGATTTTGACAACGCGAGAAAACGGCTTGCTAAGGAGCGTGAGGAGTTTATCAAATTTGCCCTCGAAGATTTAATTCATGATCTGCTGCCTGTTTTAGATCATTTTGAATTGGCGCTCAGCCATCTTCAAGTTCAGGACGAAAAATCAAAATCTGTCCGCGATGGATTCTTATTGATTCAAAAACAACTTTTTCAGACGTTGACGGAGCGGGGACTTAGAAGGATTGAAACCTTAGGCAAGGCCTTCGATCCTTACCGCCATGAGGCCGTGGGGCACGTTGAATCTCAACAAAAACCTGAGGGAATTATTTTGGAAGAGGCTCTCGCGGGTTATGAACTAAACGGAAAATTACTCCGTCCCGCCAAAGTGAAGACTTCGATTAAAGAGAAGAAGGGTTCTGAAGAGAAAGCGGAAGAACTGACATAAATGGCGACGAGTACGAACAAACGCGATTATTATGAGGTGCTTGGTGTTTCTAAAACCGCCTCGGCTGACGAGATTAAAAAGGCGTATCGGAAGCTTGCCCTCAAATACCATCCCGATCGAAATAAAGGAAACAAGGAAGCGGAGGAACATTTCAAAGAAGCCGCCGAAGCCTATGCTATCTTAAGTGATGCTCAAAAGCGCGCGCAATATGATCAATTCGGTCATTCGCTGGGCGGAGCGGGTTTTCAGGGATTTGAAGGTTTCGAAGGAGCCTTTCAAGGATTTGGCGATATCTTCGGAGATTTATTCGAAGATTTTTTTGGCGGCAGAACTTCCCGTCGGGGTGCTGGAAGAGGAGGCTTGCGTGGAGCCGACTTGGAATATTCCGTTGAGCTTTCACTTGAGGAAGTCGTCCGCGGCAGAGAAGTCACGATCGAATTCCAACGCGCAGAAAATTGCGACACTTGTCATGGCAGCGGAGCCGAACCGGGGAGCCAGAAAACGACTTGTCCGGAATGCGGTGGAGAGGGCGAAATCAGAATTTCTCAAGGGTTTTTCACGATGCGCAGAACTTGTCCGCGCTGCCAAGGGGAAGGAAAGCAAATCACGAAGCCGTGCCGCGAATGTTACGGAAGCGGCCGGGTGCGGAAGATGCGGAAACTCAGCGTGAAAATTCCGGCCGGAATCGATGACGGTTCCCAGCTTAAAGTTTCCGGCGAAGGTGAAGCCGGCGAGCGTGGAGGCGCGCGCGGAAATCTTTATGTATATGTTTCCGTAAAACCCCATCCGGTTTTCGAACGTTCGGGAAGAGATCTTTTTTTGGAAGCCAGAATCGGAATTCATCAGGCGGCTTTGGGCACTCAAATTGAGGTGCCGACACTCGACGGAAAGGTGCGGCTTAAGATTCCGCCAGGAACTCAAAGCGGAAAAGTTTTTCGGATTAAAGGAAAAGGCGTACCCGATTTGCGCGGTTACGGTATGGGAGACGAGTTGGTCCGCGTCAATGTTGAAATCCCGGAACGTCTATCTCCTGAAGAAAAAAAGTTGCTCGAAGAATTCGGAAAATTGAGAGATGGTACGGGACAGGAAAAAAGTTTTTTTAGCCGCTGGCGTGGATAGGCCGAGGAAAAGTGAAGATTTTTGATTACGAGACGCGGGTTCGCTATGCGGAAACCGACCGTATGGGAATCAGCTATTACGCGAATTACTTTGTTTGGTTTGAAGCCGCGCGGACCGAATATTTCAGAACGCTCGGTTTTGTCTATTCGGAATTTGAGAAGGAGGGAATTTTTTTGCCTGTTGCCGAGGCTCATTGCAGATACATGGAACCGAGTTCCTATGATGATTTGATCACGGTACGCACCGTCGTGAGTCAAATCCGCCAAAGCTCCATCCGATTTGATTATCAAGTATTGAAAAATCACGGGACAAAACCAATTGCAGTCGGATATACCGTTCATGTTTTCAGCGGTCAGAATTTAAAACCAACCCGAATTCCAGAAATTTTGAAATCCAAAGTCGAACTAGCTTCATTGGATCCAAATCTCTCTAATCCGGTTGACACGAAACCCAGATAGTTTCTCCCCACCACTTCCGTGTCGTGAGGCTTAGTAAATTTTTGTGGTAGTCTACGCATTCAAGCCTTACCCGAAATCCTTGCCGCTCGAGGAATGTTCTGATCGAACCGGGCGTTTGTAAATTAATATGAAGTTGTGTATGTTCACTTTTCGGATATTGAATCTTGAAGATTTCCTTGAGGAAGGCTTTGAATGAGGAAGCATGCCTGCTTCTGCCGCGAAGGAGACGGGAAATTTCCTTCATCGTTTTGAACGGAAATTCAAGAAGCCTTTTGAGAGGAAACAAATAACGAATGTAATTCAGATTAGGGGTGCTGATGACAAGACAGCCGTTTGATTTAAGTGCGCGTTTAAATTTCGCGATCAGAATTTCAAGTTCCCAATCGTGCAAGTGTTCATAGACTTGGTTAAAGATAATCGCATCAAATTCTGCCTCAAAGTCTAAATCTTGTATCGTCATTCGCTTAAATTCAACTCGATTTTCAATTTCGTTTGGAAATTGCTTTACATATTCCCGTGCAAAGTTGATTGCATCTTGGCTAAAATCGGTCGCAAGCACTTCACAACCTTTTTTGGCCAGCGCGATCGCAAGCTGACCCCGGCCGCATCCAAAATCCAAAATGCGTTGACCGGATGAAATTTTTCCGAACTTTATAGTGCCGCGGAGAGCGGGATCAAGATCTAGGTGGTTGAGGTATTCGATTCCGGGAAGGCTATTGAGATAATAATTTTTGTCGTAGAGTTCGGGGCTTAAACCGGATGCTTTTTTCATAAGCGGTTTGCAGTATACTGTATACGATAGCCCATTGAAACGGCAAAAATGGAGGTGGTGGGATGAAGTCCTATCGGGAATATATTTGGATGAATACCAAGAAGCGGCGCGAATATATCAACATTACGCCTCAAGTTGAAGAAATCGTGAGAAAGTCGGGCATGAAGGAAGGCCTTGTCTTAGTGAACCCGATGCACATTACTGCCAGCTGCTACATCAATGACGACGAAAGGGGATTGATCCAAGATTTTGACGAATTCTTGGAAGGAATCGCGCCCTACGATCTCAAAAAATACCGTCATCATCAAACCGGTGAAGATAATGGGGATGCCCATTTAAAACGGCAGCTTTTCGGGCGGGAAGTCGTGGTCGCCCTCACGGAGGGAAAATTGGATTTCGGACCGTGGGAACAGATATTTTATGCCGAATTTGACGGTCAGAGGAAAAAGCGGGTATTGGTTAAGGTAATAGGTGAATAATATCTTCAGCCGCACCCAAACTTGATCGTTGAGATCAAAAAATTAGCGATTGAATAAAACTACTTCCCACTAGTAGGATTGCCCTCGGCTCTTTTCGCAATTGGAGTATAGTGGGGTTCATCGACCAGAAAACCCATTTCCCTTGTGTTGATCCGAGCGGAACCGTCAATAAATGTATAACTTATATATTCCTCGGGTGCTTGCAATGGCCCTAAAAGGCCACCGTAGTTTAATGCATCAGCCTGTGCAAAAAGATCGTCTAGAAGTTGGTCAGATGGCGGGGCAGCTGCATCCTCTGCTAGAACTGTGAAGGGAAGGGCAAGTGATAATGACAAACATACGATGATTCCAACTAATATGAGCGCCTTTTCTTTCATTGGATCCTCCCTTGTATGGGGGTGTATCCCCTAATATAGTTTGCAAAAAAGACTTGAATTTATATCAATATTATATTACCGTACCCCCAGTTGCAAGAAGAAATTCAAACCGTCAAATTTTTCTCATGTATATATCGGCAGATGTCGATAATAGTTAACGCAAAAAAAGGGAGGGGCATGATGCGCAGAATTTATATTTTCGTTGCTTTTATCTCGTCCGTTGTTCTTCTCGCAAACACTTCTCTTTACGCCGGAGGTCTCGAAGGAGTGAGATCCGGTGTAACTTCAGTGCGTTCGGGCACGCAGAAGGTTGTGGACAAAGCAATCGAGCCCGGAACCTACGAATTTGCCGAAAAATTAGTCAATCTCCTCGGAGAGGCCATCGATTGGTATTTTGATTCTCTTGTAAAAGGCGCTGACCTGCTTCAAATGGGTGAGATGTCAAATAGTGCTGTGGATGGAATTGGAGCTGGATTAACGGCTATGTCGGTTCCCGCCTCGATTGATAAAGGTTTAGATTCCATTGGAGAATTGGCTAGGAAATTTTGGCTTGAGGATTTTAAAAACAAAGTCCTCGAAGGAACAGACGTTAAAGTTAAACCCTATTTCAAAGGTGCCTTTGAATATAACAGCAACGTGTTTCTAGAACCGGAAGCGCCCAAAACCAGAGACGAAGTGCTTTGGATTATGACGCCCGGTGTTTCGGTGAATTATCCGTTTGGTGATAAAAAACAATATCGGGTGGGCGCAGTCTATGAAGCCCGAATTACTGAATTTACCAAGTACGGCGAACACGATGATATCGGCCAGTCATTCGGTGCCATTGGTAATTTTAAATTCACAGATCAATTTTACACCAACATCACCGAAGAATTTGTCCAAGATGCTGCCCGTGCAGGTACGCGCTCAGCCAAACGGGTAGAGTATATGGATAATAAAGTCACTCCTACGATTGGCTACCACTGGCGTGATTGGACATTTGAGGGAGAATATTGGAACGCAATCCGCGACTTTGAGAGTGCAATTTATAGAATTTTTTCCTACGCCAACAACGGTTTTACCACGCGCGCGTACCGGACGCTAGCTCCGAATTTTCGAGGGGTGGTGGATTACACCTTTTCGCATTACGATTACGCTGCTGACGAAACCAGGGTAGGCCATTACAACCAGTTTCGAGCGGGCGTTACGGGAAAACTTTCCGATCGCACCAACCTTTTAGCGCGGGCAGGATATCAGGACCGCGAATATCGGGCTCATGATACTGAGTTTCATATTCCGGTGGGGGATTTCCGGCTCACGCACAGCTTGACGCGCAGAGCAAATCTGGACTTCTATTTTCATCGCACGACTGCGGAATCCACCTTTACCAATAACCGTGCCCTTGACGAGAAATTGGGCCAGATATCTGGCAATTACCTCTTCAATAGTAAATTCCGAGGACGTGCTGGCGCGGCGTACATTCGCCATGATTTTGACCGTGAGGCTGCCACGGGTGCAGTTTTAATCAAACGGCGTGATCACATTGGAAGAGTATCAGTGGGAGTGGATTATTTCTTCCGGCCATGGCTGATTATGAATTTAGACTACCACTACGACAGGTCTAATTCGAATAACTCCAATTTCGATTACACCAACAATCAGGTGGCCGTCGGCATGACGATGCCGTTATAACTTTTCAACATTCTTGGCCCAAATTTTTGAAGAGAAAGAAGGACAGGGTAAACACCCTGTCCTTTTTATTTGGCTTCGTCGCTTCCCGTTGAGCCAATTGGTTTAATTTCTCCAGTTGAAACTTGCATGTCCCGCGCGTTGGGCGGCGGAATCGGTTTTCGCGCTTTTACCGAAGCATACTGCGTTTCATCCTTGGGCTTTCTTCCAATCGCCAAGGCATTTGCAGGCAGCATGAGATGCACTAATCCAATCAACAAAAAAAAGGCAATCCACATTTTTTTCATTTTGACCCCTTTCTGATGGTGGTAGAAACCGGTTGAGCGTAGCTTAGCCCATTTTTAAAAAAGCGCAATAAAAATGTATTTTGAGACTTGGAAGGCGCTGTGCTAAACTAAAACCTCATTTTTTAAGGAATTACATGCCAAAAAAATTCAAGGTTTCTGTTTTGGGAGACGGAGGCTGGGGAACGGCCTTGGCTCTTGTGAGCGCGCGAAAGGGGAATGAAACTCTTTTGTGGAGCGCATTTCCCGATTACGCCGAAGTTCTTGAGCGGAAGAGGGAAAATATAAAGTTTCTTCCGGGAATTCAAATCCCAACTTCCATTGTCATTTCCTCCGATTTAACAGAATCGGTCAATTTTGGCGAGATTTTAATCCTCGCGGTTCCTTCCCAATATCTTCGGAATATTCTGTTCAAATTGCGAAACTTTGATCTTTCCAAAAAAATTGTCGTCAGTGTAGCGAAAGGAATCGAGGCGAAGACACTTGCGCGGCCCTCTGAAATTATTCATTCGGTTTTAGGACGCGTTAATTTTGTGGTTTTGTCAGGACCTTCTCATGCTGAGGAAGTAGCTCGGAATATTCCAACGCTTGTGGTGGTGGCTTCCAAAGATGCGAAACATGCCGAGGCGGTTCAAGAAGCACTCCGGGATTCTCGGTTCCGAATTTATATTCAAACCGATGTCATCGGCGTGGAATTGGGCGGAGCACTCAAAAATATCATCGCGATCGGCGCGGGTTTGTGTGACGGCCTGCGTTTGGGCTCGAATACAAAAGCAGCGCTCCTCGCTCGCGGGCTTCTCGAAATGACTCAACTGGGAGTGCGGATGGGAGCAAATCCCAATACGTTTTTTGGACTTTCTGGTCTTGGCGATTTGGTGACGACCTGCATTTCTGAGTATGGCCGTAATTTGCGAGTAGGACGAGAACTCGGCCAAGGAAAAAAATTGAAGGAAATTTTGGCCGAGATGCAGCAAGTGGCCGAGGGAGTCGAAACCACGCGAAGCGCTTATCAGCTGGCACAAAAATATGGAGTGACTGCGGCCATCATCCGTGAAATCTATAAAATGCTGTTTGAAGACAAAGATCCGAAACAAGCGCTTGAAGACTTAATGAGCCGCGAAGCGCATGAGGAGTTGAAGCAATATTAGCGGGACGTGGCGCAGCCCGGTAGCGCACACGCTTGGGGTGCGTGGGGTCGAGAGTTCAAATCTCTCCGTCCCGATTTTCTCTCACCGTCAGAAATTTAAGACACTCATCCTGAAAGCAAGTTTTATCCCTCGATCTGTACCTTCTTAATTCTCCTTAAAACTTCGTCTTGGCATGCATATTGACTTCTTTCAGAGGGAAGAAGGTATGTTCCTTAACAGAAAGGAGTGCCAATATGAAAGCAAACCTACCCAATATTGTGATTAAAGATAGAAGTCGAGAGAGCCGAATTTTATGCTAAAATTTACCCGTTATGATTACTCATTTTTCGGTTCGGTGGAGAAAATTGCGGAGGTGGCTCAATCGGTCTTATTGGGCCATCCGGCTTCTTCATCTATCCAAATCTGAAGGCACGGCGAATGCGCCGGGTCTTGTGATGATTCAAATTGACGGCCTCTCCTCTAAAGAATTCAATCGTGGATTAAACGAAGGGCGCCTGCCATTTCTGAAACACCTCATGGAAAGACAAAAATATAAATTTTATGCTCACTATTCCGGCTTACCCTCTACCACGCCGGCGGTGCAAGGAGAACTTTTTTATGGTGTCAAAGGATGCGTTCCTGCCTTTCATTTTATTGACCACAAAACTCACGAAACTTTTATTATGTTTATCCCCAAATCAGCCGGACAAATTGAAAGCCGTATCAGCGAAGGCCAAGTGGCTTTACTTCAAGACGGCAGTTCTTATTCCAATATTTTTATCGGAGGGGCGAAAGAATCCCACTTTTGCTGCGCAAGCATCGGCTGGAACGGCCTTTTCAAAGTTTTAAATCCGCTCATGTGGCCACTCATTATTCTTTGTCATCTTGGATTTATATTTCGTGTCATTGTTCTCATGATCATTGAAGCAGTTTCGGCCCTTTATGATTCCATCCACGGAACGCTGAGCGGCGAAAAATTTTTCTACGAACTCCAATTTGTCCTGACGCGCGTCTTTTTTTGTGTTTTGCTGAGAGAGCTTGTTGTTTTGGGAGCGAAAATCGATATTGCCCGCGGGCTTCCGATCATTCATCTTAATTTTTTGGGCTATGATGAAGATTCTCACCGCCGCGGGCCGGCTTCCAATTTTGCCCACCGGTCCTTAAGAGGTATTGATCGAGGCGTTCAGGAAATATGGAAAGATGCCATACGCGCCGATCGACGTAATTACGATATCTGGATTTATTCGGATCACGGGCAAGCCGATTCCATTCCTTATTTAACGGAACATGGGAAATGGGTCAAACATGTCATTGCCCAAATCTTTGGGGAATTGGCCGATTCCAATAGTCAAACGCCTACCGCCTTGAAACGGGAGTCCTGCTGCGTCGAAAGCCATTCGAAGAAAATTATTCCTTTTTACCATCCACCTTTTGAGGATGAAAAGAAAGAGCAAAAAGATCACAAGGTAACCGTCACCGGAATGGGCCCCATCGGCCATATTTATCCCGCTTCAGAATTAACGCCGGAGGAAAAAGAAAGAGTGATCTCCGAATTATTGCACACAGCAAAAATTCCATTGGTCTTGATTCCTAAAGAAGCGGGAAAAGTGGAAGCGAGGACTGCAACGAAAAAGTGTATCCTTCCCGAAGAAGCTGCCGAAATCCTGGGCGAGGATCATCCGTTCTTAAACGAAGCTGCCCAAGATTTAGTGCAGCTCTGCCATCATCCCAGCGCAGGGAAAATTGTTTTTTCCGGTTGGTGTAAGGGCGTGCCGCCCAGAACTTATCCCCTTGAAAATGGTTCCCATGCCGGCCTTACGCCGGAAGAAACGCACGGGTTTGCACTTCTTCCCGCTGATGCTCCGGTTTCCTTTCGGGATCATCCTTATTTGAGGCCAATGATCCTTCGGGAAGCAGCTCTCAGGCACATGGGCAGAATTCCAGAAACCACTTATTTGGAGTCTCTAACCTCGACTAAAACACTCCGACTTATGACGTACAATGTGCATGGATGCGTGGGAATGGACGGCAAACTTTCTACCGATCGGATTGCAAGGGTGATCGCCCGCCATGATTTGGATGTGGTCGCTTTGCAAGAACTCGACGTAGGCAGGAGCCGATCAGGCGGCGTGGATCAAGCCGATATGATTGCCAATAAACTCAAAATGAGTTTTCACTTTCATCCTTCGTTTGTTGCAGAAGACGGCAAATATGGGAATGCGGTTTTCAGCCGTTTTCCCATGCGGGTGGTACGCGCGGCGTCACTTCCGCGCCTTAAAGTGCAAAGATTATTTGAGCCGCGCGGGGCTCTGTGGGTCGAGCTTGATGCGAATGGGACAAAAATTAATCTCGTGACGAGCCATTTAAGTTTGTGGCCGGCGGAACGGCTGCTTCAGGCCGAAGCTTTGCTGGGTTCCGATTGGATGGGCAATGAATTGTGTGACGGGCCCACTATCATTTGCGGTGATTTCAATGCGAATCCAAAGTCTTTAGTTTGTCAACGCATGGCCTGTAAACTCCGGGATGCTCAAACGATTCTTAAATCTCACAAGCCCCATAAAACCTGGTTTGGAGGACGTATCGATCATGTATTTGTCAGCCCTCATATTGAAGTGATGACGATCGATGTTCCCAGAACCGAACTGGATAAAGTTTCTTCGGATCATCTTCCATTGGTAGTGGAGTTGAAAGTAAATGCTTTTGAATCATTGACTTAGCGTAATTCATCTGATAACTTATCGCTATGGTTTGGCAGGAGAGGCGTTCCAGTGTTCGGCATGCAATCGAACTTCCGATCCGTTATCGCGTATTGAGCGAGTCCAAATCGCCTTCAAAAACGAGCTTTTCTTCAGGTTGCAAAACCAGAAACATTTCTGATACGGGCCTTCTCTTTTTATCCTCTGAGCGTTTCGACGTAGGCGATCTCCTTGAACTTACGCTTCCCGTCAGAGATCGAATTTTCTCGATCGAGGGTTGTGTCGTTTATGCCAGCCGCGATGTGGAATCCGGTTTTTTTAGAACCGGAATTTATTTTCCGAAACCAGACAGTATCTTTAAAGTGAAGATGGCGGAGCAACTTCATCAGATCGAGCAGTACCGCAAAACGCTTTCCCATGAGGAAGGCCGTGTGGTATCAGAGGAAGAGGCCGCCCACCGCTGGATTGACGAACATTCGGACGAATTTTCTAAATTTTACAAAACTTAACTAACCAAAGGAGGAACCATGGCCAAGGGAAAATCAAAAGGCAGTCTTCATCAAATCTTGACCGCAGTGATTTATGTTTTTTTGATTGGGGCGCTTGGAACTTATTTTTTGCCCATTATCAGCGTCCAATTACCGGTATTGGGTAAAAAAAGCTGGAGTGTACGTGATATCGTAAGCGCAATTCCAAGTACGCTTCCGAAGGCAGCTGGTCGGCCGGCAGAAAAGAAAGAAAAAATATCTGTTGATTACGATTTTGGCGATCTCCTGAATGAAATTTCTCCAAAAGCCGAAGCGGAAAAAGGAAAGCCGCAAATATCCGGCCGCATTATTTTGGGGGCTTTGGTTCCGCTTGCGTTGGCCTTAGCCTATCTCTTAATGGTGTTGAGCCTTCTCATTGCCATACTGAAAAGAAACGCTGCATTTTTTACCACTTCATTTGCAGCCGTCGTCTGCACCGTCTATGCACTTTTGGGAACTTTTATGCTGGCGCAAGCGGCGGAGAAAGCCTTTTCTGATTCGATTGCCAAAGTGGAGTCAAGTCCATTCGGCGCCATTGCAAAAAGTTTTGTTCAAGAGGTCCACATTCGGCCTGAAATAGGGCTTTATGCGCTTGCGGTCTTGACGGTACTAATTTTATTGGCAGGTCTTACCCGAAAAAATCAGCCGGTTTGAAATTTATTTCTTATTGCTGTATAATACTCCACTTTTTACAGAGAATTAAAAAACGTTCACGAATGAGAAAGTGAGGAACAGGAAATGGGTCTTAGAGTTTCTGATACAATCCCGCCGCTGAAGGCACAGGCGCTTGTCCCGGGCGGCAAGTTTGAAGATCTTGATTTAACGCGTTACCGGGGTAAATGGCTTGTGGTGTTCTTTTATCCGCTTGATTTTACTTTTGTGTGTCCCACCGAAATCCGCGGATTCAATCAGCATTATGAGGAATTTAAACGACTCGGCGCAGAAGTGGTTGCCGTGAGCACCGACAGCGTTTTTTCTCATAAGGCGTGGTGTGAACAGGGCGGACTTGGGCCGATCAAGTTTCCGATGATTGGAGATACCAATCATGCCATTTCAGAAGGATTTGGCGTGCTTCTTCCCGAAAAGGGAATTGCGCTTCGCGGAACCTTTATCATTGATCCGAACGGAGTGATTAAAAGCGCCGTGGTCAATGATTTGCCCGTTGGCCGAAGCGTCGATGAAACTTTGAGGACGCTTCAAGCATTTCAGACTGGCAAACTCACAGCCTGCGAATGGAAGCCCGGCCAAGAGCCGATCAAAGTTTGATGAAGAAATTTCTGCTCGTTAGCTTAGCAGTGGTGGTAGGCCTCGTCATCTTTGGCCTTGCTGCATTCAGTGCGATTTATAACCGACTCGTTCAAGGTGACGAGTCGGTGAAAAGCGCGTGGTCCCAAGTGGAAAATGTGTATCAAAGGCGGCTTGATCTGATTCCCAATCTCGTGGAAACGGTAAAAGGTTATGCAGCCCATGAGCGCGAAACGCTTGAGGCCGTCACCGAGGCACGCTCCAAAATCACGCAAATGACGCTTACGCCTGAAGTGGTTAATGATCCCAATACGCTCGCGGCGTTTGAAGCCATGCAGGGAAATCTTTCAAGTGCATTGAGCCGTCTCTTGGCCGTGATCGAACGTTACCCCGATCTCAAAGCCAATCAAAATTTTCTGACGCTTCAGGCGCAGCTTGAAGGCACGGAAAATAGAATTGCGGTCGAGCGAATGCGCTACAACGAAGTGGCACGACAGTTTAACACCACTCGCCGCGTGTTTCCGAATATCCTCGTGGCGAACTTATTCGGCTTTCAGGAAAAAGTTTACTTTAAAGCAGAAGAAGCCGCTTCCAGAGTTCCCAAAGTAGAGTTTTAAGCCTCAAGGAGTTTCCATGTTATTGAGGCCTCAATTTTCCCGCCTTCTTTTTACATTATCCATTTTCAGCATCGTTTTTGTTATTTCTGCCTTAGCTTTAGAAGTTCCTTCTAGGCCGGACGGATACGTTACCGATCACGCGCAAATGTTATCTCCCCAAATGCGCGCTCATCTTGAAGCCAAGCTCAAAACTTTCGAGGAGGAAACTTCCAATCAAGTGGTGGTTGCCACTTTTCCGAGTCTTGAAGGAGATTCCCTTGAAGGTTTCTCGATTCGCTTAGCCGAAGCTTGGAAGGTGGGACAAAAGGGTAAAGATAACGGCGTGATTTTGCTGGTGTTTAAAATGGACCGTGCCGTCCGGATCGAAGTAGGCTACGGCTTGGAAGGTGTTTTGCCCGATGCCATCTCGAAACAAATTATTGAAAACGAAATCGTTCCTCGCTTTCGGGAAGGAAAATTTGATGAAGGAATTTATAAAGCTGTTGAAGCGATTATCGCGCAAACAAAAGGCGAATATAAAGGTGAACATTCCTCTGTAAGCATCGATTGGGTTACTACATTTACGGTGATCGTCATTTTAATCACCATTCTTATTTTCGGATTTTTTGGTCCTTTCGGCCCATGGGGTATTCCCGCTGGCTATACGATCTCAAGTGGCAGAAAACGGACTTCGCGGGGAAGCGGTTCTAACGGAGGAAGCGGTGGTTTTGGAGGGGGCGGGGGATTTAGCGGAGGTGGATTCAGCGGTGGCGGAGGAAGTTTTGGCGGCGGAGGCGCAAGCGGAAGATGGTAGAGCGAAAACTATACCCCAAACTTTTTTTCACGTCCGAAGAACGCAGTCGAGTCGTTGAGGCCATTCGCAGTGCAGAAGCGAAGACTTCGGGGGAAATTCGTGTCCATTTGGAGCGCTGCTCGCGCGGGGAAGTGGTGGGCCACGCCCGAAAAATGTTCGAGCGGCTTGGCATGACAAACACAAAAAATCGAAACGGCATACTGATTTATTTTTCCATCGCCGATCACACGTTCGCAGTTTTAGGGGATCAGGGCATTCACGAGCGGGTTGGAGATCAATTTTGGAAGGATGTAGCTTTTGAAATTCAAAACGCGTTCTCAAGAGGCGAGTTTCTAGAGGGCCTCATTGCAGGAATTCATCAGATTGGCGAAAGCCTTAAAATCTATTTTCCACGTGAATCTGGCGATATTAACGAGCTTCCGGATGAAGTTAAATAAACTGTTAAATGAGGCTCATCTTGACATACCCCATGGGGGTATGCTAAACTTCTTCCATCATGAAGAAACATTATCCTTGTCACACCGATGAACTTGTGAGGCTCAGGCGCATTGAAGGACAGATCCGCGGAGCGCAAAAAATGATTGACGAGGGCCGCTATTGCGTCGATATTTTAAGAACGCTCAACGCCGCGGTGGGCGCGATTAAAAAGACAGAGGATCAAATCCTCAAGCGCCATTTGGATGGTTGTGTGACAAAAGCTTTCCAATCATCGTCTACGAAAGAGCGTGACAAAAAGCTGAATGAAGTGTTAAACTTGGTTTCAGATTTCAGGAAGTACTAAATGATTAAATTTAAGAAACTTCCCATTTTGATTCTGATTTTGCCGCTTGTGATTACGAGCATCTTATTGGCTTCCTGCTTTTGTCCTCAAGCCGAAGCTGCTTCCCTCAACCAAACCGCGATTGAGTCTCATCGTCACGTTTGTTGTCCTGACAGTGCAATGGATTGTAGCAGGGTGCAGCCGTCTGATTTTTTGAATTCGCAAATCACCATGACGAGAACCGAGATGCTGTCCTTCCCGCGAAAGCGGGAATCTAGATTCCCGATTAAAACATTCGGGAATGACAGTTTTTCGCTCGCAATGACGAAAATAGGCTTTCAATCAATTCCGTTAGACTCCTCTTCTTTCCAACCTCAAGGTAATATTTTCCTCAAAAACGAAGTGCTTCGAATCTGAGATTTAGTTTCGAAGCTTTTAGTCGTTTTTCCTAGAAAGGAGGAAAATATGTCTTATAACCATAATTTCAAGTTTTACAGTTTCATCGTTTCGCTTTCCTTACTTCTTGGGCCGGGCGCGTCACTTGCGGCAGAGACGGCGGTTTATGCTTCAAAACAAGCGCTTGAGTCGGCTGCAGATCGGCCGCTTAAAACGTCTGCCGTTCATTTGGATGAACTCATTCAAATTCTTCGCCAGCGAAATCCCGAGATGATCGCCGCCAAAGCCGAATGGCTTGCCGCAAAAAAACGCGTTTGGATTGATTCATCCCTTCCAGATCCCATGGCCGGCTATGACATCATGGGCGGTATGAGAGAAACGCGGACAGGGCCTGAAGAGCAGCGGTTTATGGTTTCGCAGGAAGTACCTTTTCCCTCGAAACTTTGGGAGAAGGGGAAAGCCGCCCAAGATGAAGCCAAAGCGGCTTACCAACGTTACCGTGCGATCGAGCGGGATTTGATCAACGAACTTAAGAAATCTTATTACGAACTTTATTTTATCGATGCTTCACTTGAGGTGATTGATGAAGTGAAAGGAATCCTCAAAAAATTTGAAAATGTGGCTCAAGCGCGTTATTCAAATCTAACCGGCACACAACGCGACGTCGCGAAGGCTCAAGCCGAGGTTTCGATGACGCTTGAGAAATTGTTTATGTTACAGCAAGAGCGCGAGAGCGTTTCGGCCAAAATCAATTCACTTTTGGATCAAGATCCCATGACCGAAATCGGGAAAGCAGTCCTTCCCGAAAAGCCCGTTCTTCCGAATACTTTGATTGAGCTTGTCAATTTAGCAGTTCAGAACCGCCAGGAAATTAAAGAAATGGAGGCTTTGGTTTCTAAAGCAAGGCACGGAAAGAAATTGGCTTGGATGGAAAATATTCCAAATGTCACAGTCGGATTTGAATATACAAAAGTAGGAAGTGGAGATACGACGGATCCGATGGATGGGGATGATCAGTGGATGTTTCCGCTTCGGATTAATATTCCGCTTTGGCTGAATAAAAATATTCCGCAGATTCAAGAAGCGCAGAAAATTGTTGAAGCCAATCAAGCCAAACTCACCGCCGCAAAAAATACGACGTATTATGAAGTGAAAGATGCCTATTTTCGTTACGATTCCGCAACCAAGATCGCGGAACTTTATGATACGGCTGTGATTCCACAGGCCAAACTGGCCCTTACTTCGGATCAAGCGGGTTATGAGTCCGGCAAAACCGATTTTCTCAATCTTTTGGATAGCGAGCGCGTGTATTTAAACGCAAAGTTGACACACGTCCGGCTTTTGACGACCGCTCTTGCGAGTCATTCGGATTTAGTGAGGGCAACCGGAATCGATTTGGAAGGAGAAAGCCATGAGTAAAGCAAAACGTTTTTTAGTTTTCATTTTAATCCTCGCTGCCGTTGGAGGCGGCCTTTGGGTTTATCGTTCGTATCTTCCCCTGAAGTTTGGAACGATTGGCACAGCCAAAGAAAAAGCAGTTTATTATTGCCCAATGCATCCCACTTACACCTCGGACCGGCCGGGCGATTGCCCCATTTGCAATATGAAATTGGTGAAGCGGGAGCCGGTATCGGTACCGGGTACGGCCGGGACAGGTTCTGCGAACCTGTCCCGTAACGTACCCGGTACCGAAGACACAGCGAAAAAGGACATTTGTTATCTTCACAATTGTCCGCATTTAAAGGATGGGAAGCCATGCCCGATGCTTGTGGTCGCAAAAGAAGGAGAAGCGGTCACCTGTCCCATTTGTGGAACTCACATCGTTGAAAAAAAGTCTCCTTCCAAATCGAAAAAAATCCTTTATTGGACGGATCCCATGCTTCCCGGATACAAATCCGACAAACCGGGCAAATCTCCAATGGGCATGGAGATGGTTCCTGTCTATGAGGAAGAAACACCGCACATGGCGGCGGCTGGTGCACCTGAAGGGTATGCGCCGATTTTGATTTCATCACAAAAACAGCAGTTGATTGGTGTAAAGACCGCTTCCGCCCAAAAACGAGCCGTTACGAAGACGATTCGAACAGTGGGCCGAATTGCTTACGACCCGGAACTTTATCAGGCCCAGGAAGAATATATTCAGGCGATTCAGGCTTTACGGAAGGCAGAAACAGGAACCATTCTGGAAGTGAAAGAACAAGCGGCAAAGTTAGTCGACTCTTCCAAAATCAAATTGAAACTTTTAGGTTTGAGTAATGAATTAATCAACGAAATCGAAAGCGCCGGAAAACCGGACCGCTCGCTCCTTTACTCTGAAGCGGGCGGCAAAGTCTGGCTTTATG
>JACQQO010000028.1 GCA_016206955.1 Candidatus Omnitrophota bacterium | reverse complement strand
CGGTAATTTTGACGGCTTGATGATCATATAGTTAAATGTGTAATAATCAAGGTCATCGGTAAGGATGGCGCCTGCTTTTTTATAATTTGTATAATCTTCAGTCCCCGGAAGCGGAGTTAATGGAACAACAACGGGGAATTTGATTTTATGATTGCAAATAAATTTGTAAATACCGTCAAAGTCGTTCTCATCGAATTCGGGCCTTGCAATGAAGTGTGTCACGGGAATGATGCCGTCTTCTTGGAGTGCGTGGACGGCTTTTGTGTTATCGTCTTCCGTCGTTTTTTTATTCAGTCTTTTAAGCCCTTCCTCGGTGACGGCTTCTACGCCTATGACGATACCCCGAAGGCCGATTTCTTTCCACCGATGAACAATATCGGGGTGAGCAGCGATGTGATCAGTCCGGCCGTAGATGATGTATGTTTTGTGGATACCGGCTGCCTTGATTGCGCTGACAAGGCTTGCGGAATATGGATAATCAGCTAAGGTGTTATCATCTCCAAAATAAACATAATCTTCTTCAATATTTTTCAGTTCCTCTACTACTTCTCTGATCGGACGCTCGCGGTATTTTCCGAGAGATGCATTCCAGATGCAACAGAAAGTGCATCGAAAAGGACAGCCTTGAGTTGTCACCGTCATCGCCATGCGATGTCTCGCAATATCAAAATTTCGGTAATGCTTCCTATATTTTCTTGTACTTTCTCTATCGGGAAGCGGGAAAGAATATTCTGCGGGAACTTGCTCATCAAAAATAATTTTGCACGGTGAGGAGGCATCCAAATCGTTTTTGCAGAGTTTGCGCCATAATTGCTCGCCCGGCCCCTTCATGATGCAATTGATCACCGTTTGATCAAAAAAATCAGGGGTTAATGTCGCTTGGCCCCCTCCGACCACAATATAGGAAAATGGCCACAGCTTTCTGCAGCGTTTAGCTATGTCGTTGACAATACGGATTTCCGCGTATCCGTGCGTTCCAAGCCCGATGAGATCGGGTTTCAAACCTGTCTGCGCAAGTTTCTCGATGCCTTTTTTTTCAATGCGGCAATCAATGAGGGTCGTGCGGCATCCTTCTTCTTTGGCGATTGCCGATAGAATCTCAGCGATTAAGGGTTCGTAAAACCCAATAGTGGGTATGTTATTAAGAGGAGGAAACAATAGTAAAACTTCGCGTTGCTTTGTCATTTGTTTGCGCTCTTTTATAGAAGTTTACCTTGGGTTTTTTTCATGCACAAGGGCGCGGCGAAAATAGAGATATTTAATTTCAGTAAAAAGTGGGATTTAATGGCTCGTAAACCGTTTGCTGTTAGAAGGAAATGGTGACTAGGACAGGATAAAAAAGGGGTTTAAATCAGAATCCAGGGTAACAAGTTTTGAGATAAGCTTGTGTTTCGTTAGATAGTTTAGGCCAAATGGGTTGCGCTTCGATCAGCAGATGCCGTACCGTTTCTGAGTTCCATTTGTAATGTTTCGTTAGAATCTCATCGGCCAATCCTCCCCTTAGAAAATAAGAACCAACGCCTTGACCCGTGGGAACAGTTTTTTCAATGCGTTTGATATCCATTCGCATGAGAACAGCGGGATTGCCGCAAGCATTCTGATAAGATTTGACTGGACCAATCTGCTCAAACTTTAAATAACGGTAAAGTTCCGTATGTTTTGGGTGAACCCCGATAACCAGATCGGTGATATTTGCCTGAGTGCGCGCATAATCGAACATGATTCTGAAAAGTTGAAAGGAAGCCAAAAGTTTTTTCACATGCGTTAGCGAAAACATTCCCTTTGCAAATTCATTTCCACTAAGGGCGAGTAAGCAAACTTCTGCCAAGCGTTTTCCTTCACCGCGAAGTTTGGAAATCTCTTCAGGAAAAATAGATTCAACGCATAACCCACCCGAAGAATCAGGAACCAATGTAATTGTTCCAAGTAGTTGCTCTTTTTTTTCTAAAAGGAAAGTGCGTGAATCCGGAAACATGGCGGAAACGTGGTAGTGCATTCCCGACGGGTTTTCCATGCAATATCCGCGAGGAATGTATTCTTTATAAACCAGCGCATAAGCTGCTTTTAATTCTTCAAAAGTTTCTGCTGGGCGCGTTGAGAAAAGAAGTTTCCCACAAGTGGCAAGGCGGCACATTTGGTCTGCTAAGAAATGGACTAATCTCTCTTTTCCCGGATAAGGTTTTGATTCCTGAAAGTTAAGACCATGATGAACTTGTGTGCTTACATCGTTTGATGGTTCTGACCAAACCACTGTTCCCGCGAGGCGCAAGGTTTTAGTTTCTTCAGAAAGCCTCAAATTAAGTTCTATTTCTGCTCCCACAGGAAGTTCCATTGGCAGGACGAGGCGAAGGCCTTTTTGAGAAATGTTTACGACCATTCCTTCTTCCCATTTATTATTTTTTCCGTCCAGCAGGCGATAACGAACCGGTTTGTTGATTTCGATGCGCGTTGCTCTGCGTTTTTCATCGAGATGCAAGGGTTCGAACGACGTATTTTCCGGAAGCAATCGAATGTCACTTAATTGGATTTTTGTGCTTCTTGACATTATAGTTATCCTTATCTCACTGATACAATTACCTTATTAAGCACATTAACTAACTTAATGAAAAGTTTACCTGCTAAGGATAGGGAAGTCAAATTTTATGAGCAATTTTCGTAGGAAATAATAGGTCCCAAACTCGGACCGTCTTTTTTAAAGAATTTAGAAACTGACAAATTATTTAATTCATTGAGCTTACAAACTATCTTATGTGATAATTTGGCTTAATGATTTGGCTTAAGAAAATAATTTTTGCTTTCGAGTACGGCACGATCCGTGTTATCAGCTTTTTGGTTCGCTTGCTGCCTTTCTCTTTCACACTTTATCTGGCCCGCCCAATTGGATTTATCTTATACGCTTTATTCCCAAAGCCACGTCAAATAGCGCATCAGAATCTTCGCCTCGCGTTTCAAAATGAAAAATCAAAGTCCGAAATTAGAAGAATCGCAAGAGGCGCTTTTGTCCATTTGGCTGAATTTGGAATCGAGTGGCTCAGGATGCCCGAGATGATTCGATTTTCAGACCGTTATTTGAGTGAGGTTAAAAATAAGGAAAAAATTTATGCTGAACTCGAAAAGAAAAACGGGGCCATCGTCCTTGTTTGTCATACGGGCAATTGGGAAATTATGGCTTTGATGGGCGGCCTTCTCGTGGCAAAGCCTATTGGAACTTCTGTTTATGCGGTGGCGCGTCCGCTTGAAAATCCTTATCTTTATGACTATGCGGTCAAACTTCGAGGCGGAATGGGACTTAAGACGATTGATAAATCAGGTGGAGTGCGCGAGACTTTCGATCGGCTAAGGAAAGAAAATGCAATCGTCTGCATTTTAGTGGATCAGCGTGTGAGCGAAGGAAGCGTTGAAACTCATTTTTTTGGCCGCCCTGCTTTAACCACAAGCCTTCCTGTTGTAGCGGCGTTAAGGCTTGGAACTCCCATTTTTTACAATTTTCTACGCAGAATCACCCTCCACCATCCTCCCCCCAAAATGGGGGAAGGTGAGGAGGGGGGTATTCAATATGAAATGCAAGTGGAAGGACCTATGCCTTTGGAACGGACGGGAGATTTCAAAGAAGACATTCGGGTCAATACGCAGAAATTTATTTCGAGGATTGAAACCGAAATTCGTAAGAATCCCGCCCGCTGGCTTTGGATGCACAATCGCTGGCGTGTCCCGCACGGACCTAAGGATTAAAAGACGAGCGAAGAAGACTGGCGGCGAGTGGAATCGAACCACTGACCCAGGGCTTATGAGTCACTTGCTCTGCCAACTGAGCTACGCAGCCTAATAAGACGTTGGCAATTTTATCTGATTCCCACATATCCGCAAGATTTTTATTCCCTGAAGTTTAAGAATTGTCTAGATGAATCAAAGCTTGTGCAAGTGCCTGGGTAACCTTCTGCATAAAATCCAAGTTGAGTGTCTCGATTGCGTCGGTCGGTCCGTGGTAGTGCGGGTTTCGATAAAAAGAAGTATCCGTAATTAAAAGTGCGGGGTAGCCCGCATCCCAAAATGGGGAATGATCACTCCAACGGGTTGCTGGGAGAAATAAGCCATTGAAAGGCATGAGGAGGCTTTCAACCCCGAGGCCTTCAGTTTCTTTCATAGACGCTTTAAATTCATTCATGAACTTCCAAGATCGTATGTTCCCAACGACCCCGATAAAATTTCCGACCGAAGGATAAAAAAAACCGAACCCCGCGGGCATTTTTTGACTGCGAGGTACATCGGTTGCAAAACCAACCATTTCAAGTGAAATCATCCCGTGCACAGAGATGTGATTATGTTTTAATCGATTCACATAATCGCTTGAGCCGATCATATTCCATTCTTCTATGTTGAAGCCGATGAATTCAGCTGTGTGATTCCACGGGTGATCAGCCAGGATTCTGGCAAGCTCAAGCATGGCAGCAACGCCGCTGGCATTATCATCCGCGCCGGGCGTTCCCGGCACCGAATCGAAGTGGGCGCCGATGATGATTTTCGCTTCTGACTTCAGTCCCTTTTTCCGTGCAATCACATTTTCGAATGTTTCGCCTTGAAAAGTAAATGAATCGGATTCGGTGGGGTAGCCAAGATTTTGGAACGTTTCTTTTAGATAGTTAGCGACCTCTTTTAAATGTTGGTCGCTTAGATAAGGAGTTCGTTCGCCTGCGATTTTTTCAAGATGTTTTCTCAGCAGGTCTTTGTTAGCTTCTTTCATTTGCGCAAATGATATAATAACACCCTTTATGATTCGCGAACAATTCCTTCGTACATTGCAAAAATTTAGGATGATTGAGAGAAGCGAAACGGTTTTGGTTGCGGTTTCAGGCGGTCAGGATTCAGTCACCCTTCTTCATTTGCTTCTCGAGCTCAGGAAGCCTTGGAAGCTCAAACTCGGCATTCTTCATATCAATCACGGCTTAAGAGGTAAAGCCTCGGATTTGGATGAAGCTTTTGTAAGAGCTTTGGCCAAAAAAACGAAGCTTCCTATTGATGTCTTACAGGCAAAAATGAAACAAAAGGAAAGAAGCGCTAAACTTTCGCTCGAGGAAGGGGCACGGGAAATTCGCTATCAATTTTTTGAGAAAATGGCGAAAGTTAAAAGGGCGCAAAAAATCGCAGTGGCTCACACGCAAGACGATCAAGCCGAGACAGTTTTGATGCGTGTAATTACGGGAACCGGCCTTCAAGGGCTTCAAGCCATTCGGCCGAAACGAAAATTAAATGGCGCTTATCTCATTCGGCCGTTGATTGAAATTCCGCGTTCGGAAATTCAAAAGTATGTCAAAATCAATCGGATCCATTTCAGAGAAGACAAATCCAATCGTTCACCTCGATTTTTAAGAAATCGAATTCGCCATCGATTAATTCCTTTTATCGCACGCGGTTTTAATCCGCAAATTAAAAAAGCGCTTGCGCGGCTCCCTCATCTTTTAGATGTGGACCTTACTTTTTTGGATGAAACCGCGAAGGCGTTTTATAAACGTTTGGCTCGCGAGCATCCAAATGAAATTTTATTTCCCAGAAAAACGTTTCTCAAGCTGAGCCCAGCGATTCAATATCGATTGATGAACCGTGCTTTGCACATTCTCAATGAAGCAGAACTTGATTTTGATCATTGGAATCGATTTTCTGAATCGTTACATATCAAACGCGGTTTCCAGCTTCAATTGCCGAAAGGGTTGTTGGCTTCTGTTTCATCCGATTCGATCCGAATTAAAAAAGGCAAAAGAATAAATGTTTCATTTTCTTATCCACTCTTTCTAGGTGATGCGATTTATATTCCTGAAATTGAGGTTTCGATTTCTTGCAGCGCGCTGAAAGGGAAACCACGCATTATCCATAAGTCAGACAAAAGTTTTGAACTATTGAATGGGGCGAAATTATCTTTTCCTCTTACGATCCGAAATCGGAAAGCCGGAGACCGGTTTCAGCCCTTGGGACGAACAAAGCCGCTTAAACTCAAACGGTTCTTAATTAATCAACACATTCCTGTGGAAGAAAGGGATCGTTTGCCTCTTGTTTTGTCGGATAGCACGATTGCAATCGCGGGACAAGTAGCTCTGGCTGAGCCATTCAAGGTCACTCCTGAGACGAAACAATTTGTTCGAATTTCTTTCACCTCCGGAAATTAAATTTAACTTCATGTGGTGCAAAAGGTTACAATTTACTTGCCCCCCTTTGTCTTTACTGTTAAAATGAAAAGCTGTGGAAAATATGGATCAAGTACCTAAGACCCCAAATTTTAAAACGAACTATCAAGGACCAAAACCAAGAGGGCCCAAACGCCAAGGTCCGCCTCCCAAGGGGCCCGATTCAGAACGACGCCGTTTGATTGCGTTTTTAGTAATTCCTCTTATTTTTTTCATCCTGCTTCAAATTTTTGTGCTTCCCAAAATGGAAATGAGGTCGCTTTCCTACAGTGCCTTTTACGAATTGCTTTCTAACAATCCTTCGACAGGCGAGATCGTCTCGGCGGAGCTGGTTGAAAATACAGTTCGGGGCAAACTTAAAGACGGATCTTACTTTCAAGTCAATACGCCCGGAAATGACTTGGAATTAATTCCGCTTTTGAGAAGGAATGTCACCAATTTTAATGTCAATCCGCCTCAGGTGTTCTGGCGCAACCTGATTTACTCTGTTCTTCCGGTTTTGCTTTTGATCGGTTTCTTTTGGTTTTTTGTTTACCGAGGCGTTCAACAAGGCGGCGGCAAAATTTTTTCTTTTGGGAAATCGCGCGCCAAATTGTCGGGCGACCGCGAACGCGTCACGTTTAAAGATGTGGCTGGGGTCGACGAAGCCAAAGAAGAACTTCAGGAAATCATTGAATTTTTAAAAGATCCCGGCAAATTTACGAAACTGGGCGGCAAAATTCCGAAAGGCGTGCTCTTACTCGGTCCTCCGGGAACCGGAAAAACGCTTTTAGCCAAAGCGGTTGCCGGGGAAGCTGACGTGCCTTTTTATTCCATCAGCGGTTCTGATTTCGTGGAAATGTTTGTAGGTGTAGGCGCCGCGCGCGTTCGCGATCTTTTTGAACAAGGAAAGCGCGCCGCAAAAACAAGCGGCCGTGGAGCGATCATCTTCATCGATGAAATTGATGCGGTAGGACGCCAACGCTTTGCCGGAATCGGCGGCGGACACGACGAACGGGAACAAACCTTGAACGCTCTTCTTGTAGAAATGGACGGTTTCGATACGCAAGTTGGCGTTATTTTGATTGGAGCGACCAACCGACCCGATGTGCTGGATCCCGCGCTTTTACGCCCAGGCCGTTTTGATCGCCAAATCGTGGTTGATCGCCCCGACATGAAAGGCCGCGAAGCCATTTTGAAAATTCATACGCGCAATGTGAAACTTGCGAAGGATGCTGATTTGATTAAGCTTGCGCGTCAAACCCCGGGTTTTTCCGGAGCCGATCTGGCTAACTTGGTGAACGAAGCGGCCTTGCTCGCCGCGCGTTACGGCAAGAATGAAGTGGGCCAATCAGAACTTGAAGCTTCGATTGAACGTGTGATGGCGGGGCCTGAGCGTAAGTCGCGTGTGATTTCAAAAGAAGAAAAGGAAATTGTCGCCGTCCACGAATCGGGTCATGCGATTCTAACGTTGCTCGTGATGGGTTCTACCGATCAACTTCATAAAGTCTCTATCATTCCGCGCGGCCACGCGGCGCTCGGTTATACGCTCCATCTTCCTTTGGAAGACCGTTATTTGGTTCGTGAGAAGGAGCTTCAGGATAAGATTACTGTGCTCCTCGGCGGGCGTGTGGCGGAGGAGTTGATTTTTAAACAAATTACGACGGGAGCGCACAATGATCTTGAAGTCGCCACCAATTATGCCCAGCGGATGGTGTGTGAGTATGGTATGAGCAAGCGGCTTGGCCATCTTACGTTTGGAAGAAAGGATCATGAAGTATTTTTGGGCCGGGACCTCATGCGCGAGAAGGATTATTCGGAAAGCACCGCAGTGGCGATCGATGAGGAAGTCCGCCGAATTGTGGATGAGTCCTACGTGAGAGCCAAATCCATCCTTGAAAAGAACATTGACAAACTAAAAAAACTTTCCGATCGGCTTTTGGAAAAAGAAACACTTTCAAGTGAGGAAGTAAAGGAATTAATCGGGCTTAACCACGTTCCTAAAGCCGCGGAGCTGAATCAATCGTAGGCCCGTTAGCCGTCCAAGTTAATCGCAAGCGCGAAGCCCATGCTTTGGAAAGCAAGAAATATTAATCTCTCCTTAGACCGCCCACTCATCATGGGCATTTTAAATTTAACCCCTGATTCCTTTTATGACGGCGGGAGGTTTCTAAATCCCGATTTAGCTTTGGAGCAGGCCTTCCGTTTGGTGAAAGATGGCGCGGATATTTTAGATCTTGGAGCCGAATCCACTCGGCCGGGCGCAAAAGTGGTTTCTGCGGAAGAAGAGTTAAGCCGCCTCCTTCCCGTTTTGGCGAAGCTCAGAGGCCAAATTCATATCCCTATTTCGGTAGATACGACAAAATCGCGTGTGGCAAGGCGAGCACTTGAAGAAGGAGTTCACGTCATTAATGATGTCAGCGGCCTCCGCCAAGATTCTGAAATGGCTTCTGTCGTTAAAGAGTTCGGAGCGGGACTTGTTTTAATGCACCGGCGCGGGACGCCCGAAACGATGCAGCTTTTGACCGATTATGAGGATTTAATCGAAGATATCAGCCGTGAGCTTTCGGAAAGTATGGCCATTGCCGAATCGCATGGAATTTCTCAAAACCGGATTGTCTTAGATCCCGGCATTGGGTTTTCTAAAACGGCCGAACAAAATTTGGAGCTCCTTGAAAGGTTGAGCGAATTCAAATCTTTGGGAAGGCCGCTTTTGGTAGGACCTTCGCGGAAGTCTTTTATGGGCGCGATTACAAAACAAGCGCCTGATAAACGTTTGTTCGGAACCGTGGCCGCGTGTGTATTGGCCTATGAGCGAGGCGCAAACATTTTGCGCGTTCATGATGTGTGGGCGGTGAAAGAAGCGCTTGCGGTTGCGGAGGCCATTTTAAATTCAGAAAAGAAAGTTTCCTTATGAGCGGTCATTCGAAGTGGGCGAGTATCAAACACAAGAAAGCTTTGGTCGATGCCAAGCGCGGCAAAATGTTTACCAAGTTGATCCGAGAAATTACGGTGGCGGCCAAAGCAGGGGGAGGCGATCCCAACACCAATCCGCGGCTTCGGCTTGCGATCTCAACGGCTAAAAGCTCGAATATGCCGGCCGATAATATTGAACGGGCAGTCAAGAAGGGAACGGGGGCCTTAGAAGGGGTTTCCTACGAAGAAGTGGTCTATGAAGGTTATGGGCCCGAAGGCGTTGCGATTTACGTTCAATGTTTAACGGATAAT
>JACQQO010000032.1 GCA_016206955.1 Candidatus Omnitrophota bacterium | reverse complement strand
GTAACAGCAGGGGTTGCCGCTCCAGCTTATGCGGGTATCCCCGTAACGCACCGCGGACTTGCCTCGGAAGTAACTTTTATTACTGCTCATGAAGATCCGCGAAAAAAGCCGAGCGTCAATTGGAAAGCGCTCGCCCAGCTTCAAGGAACACTCGTACTTTATATGGGAATCAAAACACTTCCAGAAACTGTGCGGTTGTTTTTGAAGTACGGCAAAAAATCGAATACGCCGATTTCCGTGATTCGATGGGGGACCACCGGTGAACAAAAAACCGTGACGGGTACGCTTCAGACGATTGTCCGAAACATAGAAAAAGCTAAATTAACAGCGCCGGCCTTGACCGTGATCGGAAATGTCAATCGGTTGCGTTCAAAAATTAAATGGTTTGAAGAAAAACCTCTTTTTGGAAAAACAGTTTTAGTCACTCGGTCCAGGCAGCAAGCATCGCAACTGGCAGAAGCCTTGGAAGCTGAAGGCGCCCGTGTCATCGAAGTTCCGACGATTGAAATTGCACCGATTAAGGATTTCCGAGTTTTAGATCGAGCGATTCGCCGGATTGCCCCCCCTCACCCTATCCCTCTCCCTCAGGGAGAGGGTAGGGTGAGGGGGTATGATTGGCTGGTGTTTACCAGCGAAAATGGAGTAGAGGCATTCTTCAATCGTTTCAGAGCTCTTAAAAAAGATGCGCGTAGTTTAAGCCATTTGAAGATTGCCGCGATCGGTCCGGGAACGAAAGCGAAACTCAATTCGTATTCGGTTGAGCCGGATCTTATCCCTTCTCAATTTACGACCGAAGGGCTTCTTCACGCGTTTCGCAAGGTTCAAATTTCAAAAAAAAGATTTCTCCTTTTAAGAACGAATATCGCACCCGATCTATTAAAAATTTCGCTTGAAAAAGCCGGCGCTCAAGTGACCGAAATTCCAGTTTATCAAACTGAAAAACCCGAAGGGTTGTCCCGCAAAGTGGCAGAGATAGTTCAGCAGTATCCCATTGATTACATCACGTTTACGAGTTCATCGACGGTGAAACATTTTTTTGAGGCGCTCCGGAACGGGCGGCATTTGGGGGCCAAGATGATTTCGATTGGTCCCGTGACTTCCAAAACCATTCGCGATTTTGGCGTGGCCGTCAGCCGTGAGGCGCAGGTTCAAACGATTTCCGGATTGGTTGAAGCGGTGTTAAAGGAAGAAAGCTTGTCATCCCCGCGCACGCGGGGATCCAGCCGTCTGGATTCCCGCTTTCGCGGGAATGACAGCAAGGCGAGGTACGAATGAAATTTCCTACATTTAGGCCGAGGCGCATGCGAGCCACTGAAGGTTTGAGAAAACTTGTGCGTGAGACAAGTCTTTCACTCGATCAATTGATCATGCCTTATTTTATTGTAGAAGGAATGGGGATAAAGAACGAAATTGAATCTATGCCGGGCCAATTCCGATTTTCGATTGATCAATTCTTAAAGGAACTTGAAGAGCTTGAGGAACTTGGCGTCGAACATATTCTCCTCTTTGGAATTCCTTCCAAAAAAGATGATCGCGCAAGTGGGGCTTATGATCCAAACGGCGTGATTCAGCGCGCTAGCCGTGAAATTAAAAAGCATTTTCCAAAATTGACTTTAATCACAGACGTTTGCCTTTGTGAATACATGAGCCATGGCCATTGTGGAATTGTGGAAGGAGAAAAAATCGCGAACGACGCAACCCTCTCGCTGCTAGCCAAAACGGCGCTTTCTCATGCAGAAACCGGAGTCGATATGGTTGCGCCAAGTGACATGATGGACGGGCGCGTTGGAGCGATTCGAAGAGTGCTCGACGAACGCGGATTTTCGAATCTTCCGATTTTAAGCTACGCCGCTAAATACGCTTCCAGTTTTTACGGGCCTTTCCGCGATGCGGCTGGTTCCGCGCCTGAATTCGGCGATCGGAAAAGTTATCAGATGGATTCCGCCAATCTAAAGGAAGCGCTTCGCGAAATCGAACTCGATTTAAAAGAGGGCGCCGATTTGATCATGGTGAAGCCGGCCCTTCCCTATTTGGATGTGATTCGCGCGGCCAAGGATAAGTTTAATATTCCGATCGCCGCCTATAACGTCAGCGGTGAATATGCGATGGTTAAAGCCGCTCACGCCATGGGTTTTCTTGATGAAAAGAAGGTAGTTCTTGAGATTCTAACCTCCATCCGACGCGCCGGCGCCAATGTGATTCTCACGTACCATGCCAAGGAAGTCGCCTTGTGGTCTAAGGAGGCCGGCAGGCAATTTCCTCTTAATATTTCGACTCCGTAAGCGGTACCCCCTCCTTATTTGAAAAAGCCCCATCCGTCGGGTATTCTTTAACAGGATTACCAAAGTTTAAACTGAAGATAAAAACTGTAACCCAACTGTTCCATTTTTGCCCGAAAATGGAACACTCACCTTTCAACAAGAGAGGGCGATATGGCGAAGAAGGGCTTAGGTGTCCAAACCGCGCAAACAAAGCGGCCGTTTCGTTTCTACGTCGTTGTTTTTTTTGTCGGCATGTTGTTTACCG
>JACQQO010000011.1 GCA_016206955.1 Candidatus Omnitrophota bacterium | reverse complement strand
TTTCGCAAGGCCGCGCGGTACCGTCTCCGATGGAGTTTCATAATTACAAGGAAGTTCCGACTAATATTGCTAAAGGCATTATTGAAGGGGCTACGCGCTGATGCTCAAAGAAAAAGTACGCATCAAATTAAGAGCATATGATCACAGAATTCTGGATCAATCGGTTCAGGAAATTGTGAATACCGTCAAAATGACAGGCGCTCGCGTGATCGGGCCCATTCCGCTTCCAACGGATATTTGGAAAACCACCGTTTTAAAGGGTCCAACGATTGATAAAAAAGCACGCGAGCAATTTGAGATGCGTACGCACAAACGGCTTTTAGACATTATGGAACCAACGGCACGGACGGTCGATGCGCTCATGAAACTTGCGCTTCCAGCCGGCGTCGATGTTGAGATTAAGTTGTAAGGATTAAATATGATCGGACTTTTAGGCAAAAAAGTTGGAATGACACAAATTTTTGATCGAGACGGCAAACGTTTGCCGGTCACGGTTTTGGAAGCCGGCCCGTGTTCGATTTTGCAACTGAAGAAAAAAGAAACAGACGGTTATCAAGCAATTCAATTGGGATTTGATAGCAAAAAAGAATCCCGATCGAATCGGGCTGAGCTGGGCCATTTTAAGAAGGTTCAAGCCGCACCAAAACGATTTGTGCGCGAAATTCGAACTGAAAATTTGGAAGGGCTTGAACCCGGTAAAGAACTTGATGTGAACAATTTTTCAGTAGGGGATTACGTGGATGTGATTGGAACTTCCATTGGAAAAGGATTCCAAGGAGTGGTGAAAAAGCACAATTTCACAGGTGGGGAGCGCGGACATGGTTCCATGTTTGGACGTGTGGCAGGTTCCATCGGTGCTTCTTCTTTTCCATCTCGGGTGGTGAAAGGAATGAGGATGCCGGGCCAAATGGGCAACGAGCGGTTTACCGTCCAAAATTTGCGGGTTGAGAAAATTGACGTTGAAAATCATTTGATGGCTGTCCAAGGCGCTGTACCAGGTTCTGAAAATGGTTATGTGATTATTTGCGAAGCCATTAAGAAGCCTCGTCCCCGAAAATGGAAATTTCCGGGAGAACCTCTTGAAGAATTGAAACTTCCCGAGAAGAAAGTTCCGGTCGCGAAAGCCAAGAAAGCAGCCGAAGCAGCGGCAAAGAAAAAGCCAGCGGCTCCGCCGGCAAAGAAAAAATGATGGTCAAGAAAATGGCGAAAGCAATTGTTTACAAAAGCGACGGAAAAAAAGCGGGAGAGCTTGAGCTCAATGAAGCTGTTTTTGGCGCTCCGATTAATCACCGTTTGTTGGAACTGGTTTTGAAGGCCTACGGCGGAAATCAGCGGCGCGGAACTCATGATACGAAAGAACGCGCGGAAGTTCGCGGCGGCGGCAAAAAACCATGGAAGCAAAAAGGAACCGGCCGAGCCCGTCATTCCTCGCGGCGTTCACCTCTTTGGCGAGGCGGCGGCACTACGTTTGGTCCGCATCCTCGGGATTATGATACCCATTTGCCGGATGGAATGAAGCGGACCGCCTTGATTTCGGCGCTGAGCCTTAAACGGAGAGAGGATAATCTTTTGCTTTTGGAAGACTCGAATTTAAATCAGCCGAAAACAAAAGAATTGATAGCCGTGATCGATGCGCTCGGCCTTCAAGATTCCAGGACACTTTTTATTGTGAACGAGATCAATGAAAATTTGAAACGCGCTTCCAGCAACTTAAAAGAGCTTTTTTCTGTCCGGCTTGCGCGGGATGTGAATGCTTACCATATTCACCGCCGAAAGAAAGTTCTGATTGAAAACAAGGCGCTTCCTGCTATCGAGGAACGGGCTTTGGGCAAAGCTGAAGCAAAGGCAACGAAATGACAACCGTATACGACATCATTCGCGAACCGATCATTACCGAAAAAGGTACGAATCAAGAAAAAAAACATAAGTATTTTTTTCGGGTGCGCCGAGATGCGAAAAAACATGAAATTCGCGAAGCGGTAGAAAGGCTGTTTAATGTCAAAGTAAAAAAAGTCAATACCATGGTGATCGGCGGTAAGTGGAAACGAGTTCGTTTCCAGCCCGGCCAAACGCCCGATTGGAAAAAAGCCGTCGTGACGTTAAAAGAAGGCCAGAAAATTGAATTTGCATAAGGTGACAAACGATGCCACTGATTAAGTTTAAACCAACTACTCCAACGCGCCGCTTCGGAAGCGGTTACGATTTTTCGGAGATTACCGCTGCAAAGCCTTATCGGCCACTGACGGAAATTAAGAAACGCACAGGTGGGCGAAATCTTTATGGTCATATCACAACTTATCATAAAGGAGGAGGCCATAAGCGGCGCCTGAGGCTTGTGGATTTTAAGCGCTTGAAGCACGGCGTAGACGCCACAGTCAGAACGATTGAGTACGATCCGAATCGGACAAGTCGTATCGCGTTGGTAGAATATTCAGATGGAGAAAAAGCGTATATCCTTGCCCCTGATGGTTTGACAGTGGGTCAGAAAGTATCCAGCGGCGTCAATGCCGAGGTAAAAGTTGGAAATCATTTGCCTTTAAGAAATATTCCTGAAGGGACTCCGATTCACAATATTGAATTAGAACCGGGCCGGGGCGGGAAGTTGGTACGCTCTGCGGGTGGTTTGGCCAGAATCATGTCCAAGGAAAATGAATTCGCCCATTTAAAACTTCCTTCTGGGGAAGTTCGCATGGTAAAGCTTAATGCTTACGCAACGGTAGGCCAATGTTCCAATATCGATCATGAAAATATTTCCTATGGCAAGGCTGGCCGTAAAAGATGGCTTGGGATTAGACCTACGACTCGGGGAGTCGCTATGAACCCAGTGGACCATCCGCTAGGCGGTGGTGAGGGAAAATCGTCCGGCGGCCGTCATCCGGTAAGCGCTTGGGGCCAGTTGGCGAAGGGCTTGAAAACGCGAAAGCGCAATAAAAGTACGAACCGTTATATTGTGAAGGACAGGAGACTCTAAAGTGGCCCGTTCCTCTCAAAAAGGTGCTTTTGTTGATGAAAATCTTTTAATCAAAGTGCAGCTTGCTCAAAAAGCCAGAGATAGAAAACCGATCAAAACTTGGTCACGGCGTTCCACGATCACGCCCGATTTTGTGGGGATCACGCTTGCGGTACATAATGGGAAAACCTTCCATAACGTTTTTGTAACGGAAAATATGGTCGGCCATAAATTGGGAGAATTTTCACCGACTCGCATTTTCAAAAAACACAGTACAGCACAGGATAAAGCAAAGGCAATGGCTGCGGGAGCCAAAACTTAATCCTCATGGAAGCCAAAGCAATTACCAGATATCTAAGAATTTCGCCTAGAAAATTGCGGCTCGTGATCGATACGATTCGCAGGAAGCCGGTTTCCGATGCTTTGTCAATTTTAGAAAATTTGAAAAAGAAAGGCGCGCGACTAGTGGCAAAAACTTTGAAAAGTGCACACGCGAATGCGAAAGTGAAAAAAATGGATGAAAGCCGGCTGTATGTCCGCGAAATCAAAGCGGATGCAGGGCCCAGTTTAAAACGTTACATGTCGCGTTCCATGGGGCGTGCGGACGTTATTTTAAAGCGGATGGCTCATTTGACCGTGGTTTTGGGTGAGCGTGAAATAGCTGTATCTAAATCGATTGCAGAGCCTAAGGAAGAAAAAGCAAAAGGCTTCAAATTATTCAAAAAAGAAAAGAAAAAAGCAATGGCCGGAGCAGCTAAATAGGAGCAATTGTGGGACAAAAAGCACATCCCTACGGATTAAGACTAGGTTACATCAAGGATTGGAAGGCAAAATGGTTTGCTCGAAAAGACTACAGCCGTTTGCTGCACGAAGATTTAAAAGTTCGCAAATACCTCAAGGAAAAGTTGAGGATGGCGGGGGTCGCCGATATAACGATCGAGCGTTCTACCGGAAAATTGCGCATTTGGATTTATACGGCACGTCCAGGCCTCATTATTGGCCGAGGCGGTCAAGAAATTAACCGAATTCGGGATGAAGTGGCTGATTTAACGAAGAGCGAAGTGTTCGTGGATATTAAGGAAGTCGAAGTTCCACAGACCAACGCTCAGCTGGTAGCCGAGAATGTGGCCCTTCAAATGGAAAAACGTGTTGCCTTCCGGAAAGCGATGAAAAAAGCAGTCGCGAGTTCGATGACAAAAGGCGCGTTGGGAATCAAGATTCAATGCAAAGGGCGCCTTGGCGGTTCCGAAATTGCCCGTGCGGAGGGTTATAAAGAAGGCAAGGTTCCTTTAAATACCTTCCGCGCCGACGTAACTTATGGATTCGCGGAAGCGTTCACCACTTATGGGACAATTGGAGTGAAGGTTTGGATTTATCATGGTGAAGTTTTAGTCAAAAAAGAAGAAGCCCGGCGGAAAGAACAGGTAAAGGCTAGATTTCCAGTCGTCAAACAGGAGAAAGAAGTCGCAGTTAAAGAAGTTGGGGTTACCCAAGCCGTTGATTCTGATGCGCGGGAAGATCTTGCAGAGTAGAAGAATTAAGTTATGCCACTCATGCCCAAGCGGGTTAAATTTAGGAAGCAGCACCGAGGCAAAATGCGCGGAGTCGCATCGGGCGGAAATCAAGTTCATTTTGGCAATTTCGGCCTGAAAGCGATCGGGCACGGATGGCTTACGGCGATTCAGCTCGAAGCTGCCCGCGTGGCACTCACGCGCCATGTGAAAAGGGGCGGCAAGGTATGGCTTCGGGTTTTTCCGGATAAATCCTACACCAAAAAACCGGCTGAAACGCGGATGGGAAAAGGAAAAGGGGCACCTGAATATTATGTGGCGGTGATCAAACCGGGGCGTATCCTTTTTGAAATGGGCGGCATACCCGAATCACTCGCGCGTTCGGCTCTTCGCTTGTGCGCACACAAACTTCCGTTTCCAACCAAGTTTGTGAAGCGAGTGGGGGTTTAAATGGCAACTTTAAAAGCAAAGGATTTAAGGTCTCTTTCGACTGATGAATTGAGCGATAAAGCTGAAGCTCTTCGGAAGGAACTTTTCCAGCTTCGTTTTCAGGCGAAACTTGCCAAACTCGATAATTTAATGAAGCTCAATCAAACGAGACGCGATTTGGCCAAAATTTTAACTGTTAAAAGAGAGATGGAACTTCAGAAAAATGGCTGAGCGTCATCGCAAAGAACGAGTGGGAATGGTTTTAAGCAGCAAAATGGAAAAAACCGCGGTTGTTGAAGTGACGCGTCTGGTCAAGCATCCGATTTATCACAAGGTGATGCGGGTTCGCAAGAAATATATAGTCCATGATGAGAAGAAAGAGGCCAAAGTTGGAAACAAAGTACGAATTCAGGAAACACAGCCGCTTTCGAAAACGAAGCGCTGGCGCTTAATCGAAGTTATATCTTAAGAACATTGAAAGTGGAATTGAATCATGATTCAAATGCGTTCGATTTTGGAAATCGCAGACAACACGGGTGCCAAACGAGTGGCCATGATCGGCGTTTTAAATCGTAGAAGCCGAAGAACCGCCAATATCGGGGACATCATCACCGGCTCCGTGAAGGAAGCGATTCCGGACGGGATTGTCAAGGAAGGCGAAGTGGTAAAAGCGGTTGTGGTTCGCACGAGAAAACCCATCCGGCGGCCGGATGGATCGCTTGTGCGCTTTAATTCAAATGCCATTGTGATTATTGATAATCAGCAGAATCCGCGTGGAACCAGAATTTTTGGGCCTGTGGCTCGGGAACTTCGCGACTTAAATTTTATGAAAATCGTATCCTTGGCACCAGAGGTGGTTTAACCATGGGACTCAAGAAGGGAGATTTAGTTACGGTGTTGACGGGTAAGGAGCGCGGGAAGAAAGGAAAAATTCTTCGCGTCCTTCCTCAAGAAAACCGTGTGGTTGTGGAAGCACTCAATTTCCTCAAAGTTTACACGCGTCCGAGCCAGCAAAACCCTAAAGGCGGAATTGCTCAAATGGAGGGGAAGCTTCACCGTTCGAATGTTCAACTCATTTGTCCGCGCTGTTCGAAACCGACCCGTGTGGCATTTCAATTTTTGGCGGATGGAACCAAGCAACGCACATGCAAAAAGTGTAATGAAATCATTTGATAGGAATGAGATAAATGGTTAAAGAAGCAGTTCAAAATGTGAAAACAAAGACGCCGCGGCTTTTGGAACTCTACCGGAATACCATCGTTCCGGCCATGATGAAGGAGTTTCATTATGAGAATCCACTCGCCGTTCCGCGACTTGAAAAAATAGTGGTGAATATGGGCGTAAAAGAGGGTGCCGAGGACATCAAGATTTTGGATCACATCAGCCATGAATTAGCTCAAATTACGGGCCAAAAACCTGTGGTTACAAAAGCAAAAAAATCAATTTCGGCGTTCAAGCTCAGGCAAGGCGCATCCATTGGCCTAAAGGTGACGCTGAGACGGCAGCGAATGTATGAGTTTATCGACCGGCTTTTTAATGTGGCAATGCCACGGATTCGGGATTTTCGAGGGTTTCCTACTTCCAGTTTTGACAGAAGCGGTAATTATTCCCTTGGAATTCAAGAGCAAATTATTTTTCCAGAGGTTGAATACGACAAAATGAAAAAACTTCAGGGGATGGATATTACCTTTGTTCTCACAACCTCAAAACAGAATGAATCCAAACGGCTTTTAGAGCTTTTGGGATTTCCGTTTCGAAAGTAAGGACAAAAATGGCAAAGACTTCATTAATTGTAAAACAGCAGCGTAAACCGAAATTTAAAGTACAAGGCTACAACCGATGCCGGGCCTGCGGTCGGCCGAGGGGCTATATTCGTAAATTTGCACTGTGCAGAATTTGTTTCCGGGAGCTGGCTAATCAAGGCGTGATTCCGGGCGTCACGAAGTCGAGTTGGTGATATGGGAGCACCCACAGATCCAATAGCAGATTTTTTAACACAGATTCGAAATGCTTCCTGCACCGGAAAGCAAAGCGTTACGATTCCGGCATCTAAATTGACGCTTAAGATTGCTGAAATTTTAAAGCGGGAAGGATTTATCGAAAATTTCAAAGTAGGCGAAGAGGGCGTGAAGCGATTTGTCCGCATTCATCTGAAATATAGCAAAGGAAAACAATCTGCCATTCAGTCGCTGGTTCGAATTTCAAAACCGGGACTTCGACAATATGTGAATTGCCAGGAAGTTCCGCGGGTTTTGGGAGGCCTTGGCGTTGCCATTCTTTCTACGTCAAAAGGTATTTTAACTGATCGTGAAGCCAGGACTCAAAAACTCGGCGGTGAGTTGCTTTGCAAGGTATGGTGATTTGATATGTCTCGAATCGGAAGAAAACCCATTTTAGTTCCACAGGGAGTTAAGGTTCAAATCGCAGGGGCTAAAATCCATGTGGAGGGGCCGAAAGGAAAATTAGATTTGAATGTTCATCCTCGGATGAAAGTAGCGGTATCCGACAATCAGATTGCTGTAAGTCGTCCTACAAATATTCCTCAGGACAGAGCACTCCATGGGTTGACGCGTACATTGATCGCAAACATGGTGACCGGCGTGACACAGGAGTTTTCGAAAACGCTTGAAATCGAAGGCGTCGGATTTAAGGCGCAGCTTCAGGGAAAAAAATTGCAGCTTTCCTTGGGATTTTCTCATCCGATTGATTTTCAAATTCCGGAAGGGATCAAAGTAGAAGTGCCAAAACCCACGATTGTTGTAGTGAAGGGTGTTGATAAGGTTCAAGTGGGACAAGCGGCAGCGAACATCAGAAAATTTTTTGAGCCCGAGCCCTACAAAGGCAAGGGGATCCGTTACGCGGGCGAGCAAATTCGAAAGAAAGCCGGAAAGGCAGCAACTTAATGTTGGCGGAGATCAGGGAACAAAAATTAAAGAAGCGGCACCTGCGGGTTCGTAGAAAGTTGATGGGAACTACCGAACGGCCGAGGCTCGCGGTCCATCGGTCTCATCTTAATTTATTTGCCCAAGTGATTGACGATTTAAAGGAACGCACTTTGCTTTCTTCCTCAACTTTGCACTCATCTTTGGGGAAAGGCAAAAAACAAATCGGAAATGTAGAAGGATCTAAGAAGTTCGGCGTTTATCTAGCAGATGAGCTTAAAAAGAAAAAAATAACGCAAATTGTTTTTGATCGAGGTGGTTATCCTTATCACGGCCGGATTCGGGCTTTTGCCGAAGCCCTCCGGGAGAACGGAATCCAATTTTAAGAAAAGGAGTAACGAAAGTTGATTGATTCAGAGCAGGTAGCGAAAGAAACAACCGAAAGCAGACATCTTAGTCAGCCGGCTTTTGTGACTTTAGAAACTAACCAACTGGAGAAGGTAATTCAAATTAATCGAATCGCCAAAGTGGTAAAGGGAGGCCGTCGGTTTCATTTTAGCGCACTCGTTGTCGTCGGTAACGGCGCCGGAAAAGTAGGTTATGCACTTGAGAAAGCAAGTGAAGTTTCGGATGCGATTCGCAAATCGCTTGCTGTCGCCCGGAAGCAACAAATTGCAATTCCATTAAAGAACACAACCATTCCTCATGAGATTGTCGGACGGTACGGTGCCGCCAAGGTCCTTCTCAAGCCCGCAGTAGAAGGAACCGGCGTGATCGCAGGGGGCGCTGTCCGTGCGGTTTGTGAATGTTGTGGAATCAAAGATATTTTGACCAAAAGTTTAGGCAGTGACAATGCTATTAATGTTTTAAAAGCGACTCTTGAAGGACTTCAAAAGTTGACGGTTCGTGAAGCAGCTGTTCAGAAGGAAGGAAATGAGAAAAGTGAGAGCTAAGAGACCCTATCAAAAAAAGCCTAAGCGTATCGGGCGCGGCGTCGGTTCAGGTCATGGCAAGACTTCGACCAAGGGCCACAAGGGCCAGCGGGCGAGATCCGGTTTTCATCAGAGGCCTACCTTTGAAGGAGGTCAAACGCCGATTCATCAGAAATTTCCTAAGCGTGGATTTAATCAGCCGAATCATAAGTCTTACGCGATCCTCAATTTGGATCAGCTGGACCGACTTAAAGTTTCTGAAATTTCTCCTGATTGGTTGATTCAAAATAAAGTCCTTAAAAGCTTGGGAGATGGACTGAAGGTATTGGGACGCGGAAAACTGAGTGCAAAGATGACCGTTCAGGCGCACCGGTTTAGCGGATCGGCCAAGACAGCGATCGAAAAGGCAGGCGGCAAGGCCATTTTGATCGAACATAAGTGATGATTCGATTCTAATGCTGCGAGCACTAGGGAATATTTTTAAAGTCCCGGAACTCAAACGCAAAGTTCTTTATACGCTCTTTATCATAGCGATCTACCGGTTGGGGGCGCATGTTCCGACGCCCGGCGTGGACGGAAATGCGCTCAGCCAATTCTTCCAAAGGATTGCCGGCAGCGCAGGCGGAAATTTGTTTGGAATGATGGCGCTCTTTTCAGGCGGCGCGCTTCAAAAAGCGACTGTTTTTGCGCTTGGGATTATGCCGTACATTTCTTCTTCGATTATTTTACAATTGCTGACGGTGGTGATTCCACAACTTGAGAAGCTGGCCAAAGAGGGAGGAGAAGAAGGAAGAAGAACCTTAATCCAATATACCCGTTATGGGACATTGATTCTTGCCTTGATCCAAACTTTTTTTATCGCGCTGTGGCTTGAAAATCCAAACGCCTTTCAAGGCACTGTGATTGTGCCGAATCCGGGCTGGTCGTTTCGTTTGATGACGATTCTGACCTTGACGACGGGAACCGTCTTTATCATGTGGCTCGGCGAACAAATTGATGAGCATGGCATCGGCAACGGAATGTCGATTTTGATCACAGCCGGTATTATCGAAAGCATCCCGACCGCGCTGATTCAAACGAGTTCGTTAGTCCGATTCGGACAGCTTGCTTACTGGAAACTGGGATTGATGCTCGCGCTTTTTGTATTTACGGTGATCGGCGTTATTTTGATCATTCAGGGTCAGCGGAAAATTCCGGTGCAGTATGCCAAACAAATTCGCGGGCACCGGGTTTATGGAGGGCAGAGCACTTATCTGCCGCTTAAGATTAATCAGGCGGGAGTGATTCCGATTATTTTTGCTCAGTCCGTAATTTTATTTCCGGCGACGATCGCCGGCTTGGTGAGATCACAAGGATTTGTTCAAAAAATTTCAGCATGGTTGACACCGGGAACGGCGCTTTATATTAGTTTGGAAGCTTTTTTGATCATTTTTTTCACGTTCTTTTATACGGCGATTACGTTTAATCCGATCGATGTCGCGAATAACCTTCAGAAATACGGCGGATTTATTCCGGGCATTCGGCCAGGCAAGACAACGGCAGAGCATTTGGATTATTTAATGACGCGGATCGCGTTTACAGGCGCTCTTTTTCTGGCATTGATCGCCGTGTTTCCAAGCATTATTCAATCGCCGAGGATTTTGAATATTCCGTTTTTGATTGCAAGTTTCTTCGGCGGAACCGGTCTTTTGATTATTGTCGGCGTCATTTTGGATACGATGAAAAAAATCGAGTCGCAGCTTTTAATGCGCCATTATGAAGGATTTATTAAGAAGGGAAAATTAAGAGCGCGCACTCGTTAACTCGTTCATATGACGCCGTTACGAATTATTCTTTTGGGGCCGCCCGGAGCTGGGAAAGGAACGCATGCGAAAATATTGAGCGAGCGTTATGAACTGGCTCATATTTCGACTGGCGATATCTTACGATCTCAAATCCAAGAAGGAACGCCCTTAGGAAAGAAGGCAAAATCGTTCATTGACAGCGGAAAACTGGTTCCGGATGAATTAGTCGTTGAGATGATGAGGGAACGACTCGAAGATCGGGACGTCAAAAAAGGCTTCATTTTAGACGGTTTTCCAAGAACGGTGGAACAGGCAAAAGCACTTGAGTGCATGTTGGTTGACAAGCAAATGCCGGTCAATTTGGTTCTCGAATTTCAAACCTCGGAAAAGGTTATAGTCGATCGACTTTCTGGTAGAAGAGTTTGTTCCAATTGCGGAGCCAATTTTCATATTCGCAACATTCCTCCTAAAAGGGAAGGAATTTGTGATGTATGCGGCAAGGCTTTAATTCAACGGAAGGACGACGATCCAGAAACCGTTCGTAAGCGCCTTAAGGTGTATCAAGACCAAACAGCGCCTTTAATCGAATTTTACAAACAAAGAAAGGTGCTTCGAGTGGTGAACGGCGATTTAGAAATTGAGCCGCTTCAACAAGAATTGAAGCAGGTGTTGGGATGATTTCTTTGAAATCGAAACATGAGATCGAGGTTATGCGCGAATCGGCGAAGCGGCTCAAATTGGTTTTCAGGGAACTGAAGCGCTCCATTAAAGTTGGCATGACGACTTTGGAGATTGATCAAAAAGTGGAACGACTGATTGCGGGGCAACAAGCCAAACCGGCTTTTAAAGGGTATCGTGGTTATCCGGCTTGCGTGTGCACTTCAATTAATGAGGAAGTGGTGCATGGGATTCCTTCCAAAAGGAAATTGAAGGAAGGCGATCTTTTGAGCATTGACATCGGCTTAATTTATAATGGATACGTAAGCGATTCGGCTCGCACTTGGACGGTCGGCAAGGCAAATGAAGAAGCTATTGAACTGGCGGAAGTGGCGAGACGAGCTCTTTATATCGGAATGGCTCAAATGAAAGTGGGCAACCGCGTGGGCAATCTTTCGGCAGCCATTCAAGAATATGTGGAAGGACAAGGATTTTCGGTGATTCGTGATTTTGTAGGGCATGGAATTGGACGGGCAATGCACGAAGATCCACAAGTGCCCAATTTTGGAAAGCCGGGAACGGGAGCCAAAATGGAAGTGGGAATGGTGCTTGCGATTGAACCCATGGTTGCTGCCGGGAGCTGGGAAGTTGACATTATGGAAGATGCTTGGACGGTTGTAACGCGCGACCATCAATTAGCTGCTCATTATGAGGATACCATCGCTTTGACAGAGAACGGACCGCAAAATTTAACCGGTCCTCAGCAATATGAGAAAAGCACGGCAGACCAATTCCAGTTAGGGGTGCTTTAAATGCCGAAGGAAGATGCCATCGAAGTAGAGGGAGTTGTTGTTGAGCCGCTTCCGAATGCCATGTTTCGAGTGGAACTGGATAACGGACATAAGGTCTTGGCGCATATTTCCGGAAAAATGAGAATGCATTACATTCGCATTCTCTCGGGCGATCGGGTGAAGGTTGAACTTTCACCCTATGATTTGACCCGCGGCAGAATCACATACCGCATATAGGAAAGGCAAAATGAAAGTCAGAAGTTCGGTAAAAAGAATTTGTGAACATTGCAAAGTCGTGCGGCGGAAAAGAATCGTTTATGTTACCTGCACGAATCCAAAACATAAGCAAAGGCAGGGATAATCACAATGCCCAGAATTTTTGGCGTGGATCTTCCACGTGAGAAGCGAACCGAGATCGCTCTAACCTATCTTTATGGAGTGGGGAGATCTCTGTCCAATAAAATTTTGAAAGACGCCAATGTGGACATCAACAAAAGGGCGAAGGATTTGACGGATAAAGAGGTCGCGCAAATCACCTCAGTAATTCAAAAATCCAATTTGAAAGTGGAAGGCGATCTGAGGCGCGAAGTTCAACAAAATATCAAGCGCTTAATTGATGTGAGAAGTTATCGGGGCTCGCGTCATCTCAAAGGCCTTCCCGTTCATGGACAGCGTACTCACACGAATGCGAGAACCCGCAAAGGACCGAGAAAAACCGTGGGCGGTCTTCTGAAGAAACCGCCAGCACCTAAGTAATTAAAAGGAAAGGCACATGACCAAGAAAAAGGCGAAACAGGTTTCCAAAGGAATTGTTCATATTTTAGCATCCTTCAATAATACCGTGATTAATGTGACGGACATTGCTGGAAATACCATTTGCTGGGCAAGTTCAGGAAGCGCGGGATTTAAAGGTTCCAAGAAATCAACCCCCTTCGCCGCTCAAGTAGCTTCCGAACAAGCTGCCAAGAAAGCGATGGAAAACGGCATGAAAGAAGTGGAAGTTCATGTCAACGGGCCCGGCTCTGGAAGGGAATCCGCTATTCGGGCACTTCAATCCGTTGGGCTTCAAATTAGTATGATCAAGGATGTGACGCCGCTTCCGCACAATGGGTGCCGTCCTCCGAAAAGGAGAAGGGTTTAATTTTATGGCAAGGAGAAGAGGTGCTGTTTGTAGGCTGTGCCGCCGCGAAGGAATTAAATTGTTTTTGAAAGGAATTCGCTGCACGGGAGATAAGTGTGCGATTGAACGGCGCAACCAGCCGCCCGGCATGCATCGGAGGAGCCGGGGAAAGCTTTCCGATTATGGAGTTCAGCTTCGCGAGAAACAGAAGGCGAAGAAAATCTATGGCATGCTGGAAAGACAATTCCGCTCTTTTTTTGCTAGGGCGGCAAAAACTCGGGGCATTACGGGTGAAACTTTAATTCAATCTTTGGAAAGGCGGCTTGATAATACCGTTTATCGCTTGCTTTTCGTTTCTTCGCGGAAAGAAGCTCGTCAACTCGTTTCTCATGGTTTTATCATGGTCAATGGACGGACGGTGAATGTTCCTTCATTTCAAGTACGCGCAGGAGATATGATCCAAACTTATCCAGATGAGTTGTTAAAGAAACGGATTCAAAATAATTTAGAAATGCTCAAAGACAGGCCAGTTCCGGAATGGCTTGAACTAAACCGTGAGACTCTGGAAGGGAAAGTGTTAAGGCTTCCCGGAAAATCAGATGCAGGACTTCCGGTTGAGGAGTCACAAATTGTGGAGTTATATTCAAAATAAAGATATCAAAAGGAGAGAACACACATGGGAATACGATGGAAAACATTTGAGATGCCAAAACGGCTTGAAGCAGATCAGGCGTCGCTAACACCCACTTATGGAAAGTTTGTTGCGGAGCCTTTCGAACGCGGCTATGGGACAACGATCGGAAATGCGCTCAGACGCGTTTTGATTTCCTCCATTGAAGGTGCGGCTGTCACCCATATTAAAATTGAAGGCGCACTTCATGAATTTTCGGCCATGGATGGGGTTATCGAAGACGTACCCCAGATTGTGCTGAATATTAAAAAATTGGTGCTCAAATACCATGGAAAGCAGCCGAAAAAAGTGATCATTGATGTGAAGAAAAAAGGGCCGGTTACGGCAAAGGACATCCAGGCAGATGAGACGGTAGAAATCATCAATCCGAACCTCCACATTGCCACTTTGACCAAGGACATGCGCTTTTATGTGGAAATGGAAGTGGCTCGTGGCCGAGGGTATGTTCCCGCCGAACGGAATAAGCAGGAAGAGATGCCGATCGGCTCGATTGCGGTGGATTCTATTTTTTCGCCCGTCACAAAAGTTAACTTTGCAGTCGAGGATACCCGCGTAGGCCAAATTACGGATTATGACCGCTTGATTGTTGAGATTTTCACCAATGGCGCCATGACTCCGGAAGAAGCCTTGCTCTACGCTTCCAATATTCTTCAGCGGCATTTGGATATTTTTGTCAACTATGGAGAACTTCCCGAAGAAGAGGAAGAGGAAGAAGAGGAAGACAAGGAATTCCTTGAATTGATTAACAAACCGATTACAGAACTTGAGTTATCTGTGCGAAGCGCTAATTGTTTGGAAGCAGCTAATATTAAAACGATTGGCGATTTGGTTCAGAAAACGGAAGCCCAAATGTTGAAATATAAAAACTTTGGAAAGAAATCTCTCTCCGAAATTCAAAATATCCTCCTCGGTATGAGCCTTCATCTAGGCATGAATATCCAGGAGCGGATGAAAAAGAAGAAGGCCGCCGTAGCCTAAATATTTTAAGGAAATTCAATGAGACACGGTCGTCGACACGGAAGATTGGGAGGGTTGATTCAGGAGCATCGGCGTGCTTTGGTTCGAAATTTGGCACGCAATCTGATCACTCACCAGCAAATTATTACCACTCATGCGCGAGCCAAAGAAGCAAGCCGTTTTGTGGATCAATTGGTGACCATCGCGAAACAAAACACGCTCCACGCGCGGCGGAATTTGATTCAAAAATTAGGTTCTGGATCAGAAGACTTTGCCAAGCGAATGGTTGAAGTCATCGCTCCCAAGCTTGCTGAACGAAAGGGCGGATATACCCGCGTTCTCCGTTATCGGGAGCGTCCTGGAGATGGAGCTTCACTTTCCCTTTTAGAATTTTCAGTTCCTGTCATCGCGATCGAGGAGAAAAAACCTAAGAAGAAAAAGGAACCAAAACCTGCCAAAGAAGTCAAAGAAAAAGAAAAGGCTAAACGTCCTCCTTCTGTTAAAGAAGAAGCTAAGAAAGAAGAGCCAAAGAAGGAAGTGCCCAAGAAAGGCGGTTTCTTGGGTTCGCTTCGCCGATTTTTAAAAGGCGATGACGATAAAAAATAACGAGCGGAAGCGTCATCGTGAATCTCGCCAGACGAATTCAAAACATAACTCCATCTCTTACGCTTGCGATTGAAGCTAAGGCAAAGCGCCTGAAGCAGGAAGGGGTGGATATTATTTCTTTTTCCGCCGGCGAACCTGATTTTGATACCCCTCAGCCGATCAAACAATCGGCCATTGATTCTCTTAATCAAGGATTTACCAAATACACGCCAGCCTCAGGTATTCTCGAATTAAGGAAAGCCATTTCAGAAAAGCTTTCGCAGGAAAATCATCTCACGTATTCGCCCGAGCAAATTGTGGTCTCTTGCGGCGCAAAGCACGCCATTTACAACACATTGCAAGTCCTTATAAATGAAGGAGATGAGGTAATTATCCCGTCTCCTTATTGGTTGAGTTTTCCGGAAATGGTTTCTTTGGCGGGCGGAAAATCCGTGATCTTAAAAACGGAGTTTGAGGCGGGTTACTTGCCATCACCGGCTCAGCTTGAAAAACTGGTCACTAAAAAAACGAAGGTGTTGATTTTAAATTCACCTTCGAATCCTACCGGCGCTGTAATGTCGCGCGATTTGCTTCGCCAAATTGGCGAGATCGCGAAAGCACATTCTTTTTTTATTCTAAGTGATGAAATATACGAGAAATTAATTTTCGATGGAAAAGAACATTGTTCAATCGGCTCACTTGATTCAGAACTTTTAAACCTAACCATTACGGTTGGCGGAGCAAGCAAGGCATACGCGATGACCGGCTGGCGGCTTGGTTTTTCAGCATCGCCCAAACCGATTGCGGAAGCATGCGGTTCACTCCAAAGTCATTCGACCTCTAATCCAACTTCGTTTGCACAGGCAGGATATTTAGAAGCATTGAAGAGCGGTGAGCCAGAAGTTAAGAAAATGCGCGTAGCGTTTGAAAAGAGACGAGATCTCATGTATCGTCTCGTAAGCGATATCCCTAAATTAAAACCATTCAAACCGAGCGGGGCTTTTTATCTATTCGTTAACATTCACCAAACTCGTTTAAGTTCTCTTCAATTTTCAGACCGCTTGCTCGATGAATCCAAGGTAGCAGTCGTGCCCGGCATCGCATTTGGCGATGATCATGCAATTCGGATGAGTTTTGCCGTTTCCGAACAATTGATCGAAAGCGGCCTTGCCCGCATTCGTGAATGGCTGAAAAAGATTTAAGCAAAGTTTTTCGCCTGTGCGTGGGCGATGAGATTCATCGCGACAATCTCCTTCAAAAATTGCACGCCTTAAATTATCACGAAGAAAAAATAGTTGAAGAACCCGGAGAGTATGCAATCCGCGGTTCGACGATCGATGTTTATCCGCTTTCTTACCGCGCGCCGATTCGAATCCATTTTCATCTGGATCAAATCGAATCGATCCGCGATTATTCCCTTCAAGAAGGAAAGAGCCTCACCACTTTCGAAGAGCTTTTTCTCCTTCCCATTACCGAAGCTTTTCTTAAGAAACAGTCCCGTCTCAGAACTTATTTGGAAGATTTTGAGCCGGTTTCTGAGCTTGAAGATATTCGGGTAGGAGATTATGTGGTCCATATCGAATATGGGATTGGCAAATTTTTGGGAACCAAGATTTTGAAAACCGCAGGAACTCCCAAACGGCATCTTGCGCTTGAATTCGCGAATCAGGAAATTCTTTATCTCCCTTTTGATCAGCATCAACTTTTGGAACGCTACCTCGGGCTGGAGGGCAAAAAGCCCAAACTCACACGACTTCAAGGAAAAGAGTGGGTTCGGATTAAGGAACGCACACGCCTCGCTGTTCACGGAGTCGCCCGAGAAATGGTCGAGCTTCAAGCGAAGAGAAACGTTCACGCCGGCTTTCCATTCCCCCCAGATACCGAACTTCAGCTCGAATTTGAACGCTCCTTTCCTTATGAGGAGACGCCCGATCAAAGGCGCGCCACCGATGAAGTCAAGCACGATATGGAAAGGGAAAAGCCAATGGACCGTTTGCTTTGCGGCGATGTGGGTTATGGCAAAACTGAAGTGGCGATTCGCGCGGCGTTCAAAGCAGTCCTTGCAGGAAAACAGGTCGCTTTTCTCGTGCCAACCACCCTTTTAGCCGAACAGCATTACCTCACGATTAAACGCCGCATGGAAAATATGCCGGTCCAAGTGGAACTCCTTTCTCGGTACCGGAATCCAAAAGCTCAGAAAAAAGTGGTTGTGCAACTTAAAGAGGGAAAGATCGATATCGTGATTGGCACGCACCGTTTACTTTCTCAGGACGTTTCCTTTAAGGATTTGGGGCTTGCCATTATTGATGAGGAACAGCGATTTGGCGTGAAGCACAAGGAGCGGCTTAAATTTTTGCGCGAGACCGTTGACGTATTGACACTCACCGCGACCCCCATTCCTCGCACGCTCTATCTTTCTCTTTTGGGAGTTCGCGATATGTCGGTGATCGAAACGCCGCCCAAACAAAGGCTTCCGATCCGGACCGAAATTCTAGAATTTGAAGAGGTACCCATCCAGCAAGCATTTGAGCGCGAATTGGAACGAAAAGGACAAATCTATTTTGTCCATAACCGGATTGAATCCATCGAGAAAATTCATGCTTATTTGAAAAAACTTCTGCCGCACGTTTCATTCGGCGTGGCGCATGGCCAGATGCTGGTGGCGAGTCTCGAGAAGGTCATGACGGATTTTATCGAAGGGAAAACTCATTGTCTGATTTCAACCAATATCATTGAGTCCGGAATTGACATTCCCAACGTCAATACGATTTTAATCAATCGGGCGGATCGGTTTGGCCTTTCGGATCTTTACCAATTGCGCGGGCGTGTGGGCCGTTTTCAAACCGCACGACAAGCCTATGCTTATTTTTTGGTCCCGAAGAATTGGGTTCTCACCCAAGATGCCGAAAAACGCCTTGCCGCGATTGAGCGCTTTAGTGAATTAGGCGCCGGGCTTAAAGTGGCGCTTGAAGATTTGGAAATCCGAGGCGCAGGAAATGTGGTGGGTCATGAACAAAGTGGCTTTATTTATCAGGTGGGTTTTGATCTTTATTGCCGCATGCTGAAGGAGGCGGTAGACCAGGAAAAGAAATTTCTGAATGATTGAAAAGATGTGCGAGCTGTGATATTATAATTAATTCCGCAATAAGGTAACCGTCAAATGAAAAGAATCCTGATTCTAATCAGTTTTTTTATGACGCTTTTGGTTCAAGCTGCTTTTTCCGAAGATCGTCAGCTGGTCGATCGTGTCGCCGCGGTGGTGAACAACGAAGTCATTACCCAAAGCGAGTTCGACGTCATTTTTAGGCCGATTTACGAACAATTGCAAAAAACCTACCAAGGCCCTAATCTTCAGGCAGAGCTTGAAAAACTCCGCCTTCAACTCCTGAATCAATTAATCGAGGACAGGCTTGTTTATCAAGAAGCTCAAAAGCTGGGCATTGAAGTAAGTGATTCCGAGATTCAGGAAGAACTTAGTTCCTTCAAATCTCAATTCCCAGATCAAACACGGTTTGAACAAGAAATGGAAAAGGCAGGCATCCAACTGGCAGATCTTGAGAAACGAGTCAAAGAACGGATTTCAATTGCCAAACTTCATCAAGGTCTCATCCGCGGCCGTGTCGTTGTTTCACCCAACGAAACCGAACAATATTACAAGGATCACCCCGAAGAATTTGTTCAGAAAGAACAAGTTGAGGTTTGGTCGATTACGCTTCCAAAGGGCAAAGAGGCGGTCGAAAAAGGGATGATGGATGAGGCAGTTAAGCGAAAAGCTGAGCAGTTTATTGCTCAACTCAAAAAGGGAGCTGATTTTGAGAAACTGGCGAAAGAGAATTCCAAGGATGTCCATGCCGAGCAGGGCGGTTTTATGGGTTTTATTCAAAGAGGTGATTTAGTTGACAGCATTGATCAGCTCTTATTTTCTCTTCCCAAGGGCAGCATTTCTGATGTGCTTGAAACCGAAAACAACTATCATATTTTCAAAGTGGGCGAGAAGCGCGAAGCCTCACATAAATCTTTTAAGGAAGCTGAAAGTGAAATTTCAGATAAACTTTTTCGCCAAAAGGCCCACGAACGCTTTGTCCAGTGGATGGACGAGCTGAAAAAGAAATCTTACATTTCAATCCGTTGAAGCCTATCATTGCAATCACCATGGGTGATCCGGGCGGCATCGGCCCGGAAATCATTTTAAAGTCTCTCCACGAAATAACTTCAGAGAACTCGATCTGCATGATTATCGGAAGCGAGGAAGTTTTCCGATTTGCAAGCGAGAGGCTCAATATTTCTTTTGACGTTCACAAAATTCCGACCTTAGAGTGCACTCTTCTCAAGGAAAATCAAATTAATTTCCTCGATATTACACAGGAAGCCGAAGCGCTTTATCAAAAAGTATTTGGCAAAGCGCATTCAAAGAGCGAACTTTTTTCAGTCGGTGAGATTTCAAAATGGAATGGATCGTTGGCTTATACGGCATTAAAAGTGGCAGCGTATCAAGGTGCCTGCGATTTGATTCAAGGGCTCGTTACCGCTCCTCTGAATAAAACCGCCATTCGATTGGTGGATCCCAAGTTTTCCGGTCATACTGAATATTTAGCCCATGTTGCCCGCGTTAAGGAGTTTGCGATGATGTTTGTCAGCGACAAACTGCGAGTCACGCTTGCCACGATTCATCTTCCGCTTAAGAAGGTTTCGAGCGCTTTAAAGACTGAAGAAATTGCATCCAAAATTTTACTGACCCATGAATTTTTAAAAAACCGGCTTAAAATCAAATCTCCTAGAATCGGAGTTGCGGCGCTTAATCCTCACGGAAGTGAATTTGGAACCGAAGAAGATGAAATGATTCTCCCTGCGGTGAAGGAAGCTCAAAAAAAGGGGATTCAAGTTGAAGGCCCTCTTCCCGGAGATCAAATTTTTCACGAAGCTTATGAAGGGCGTCTCGATGCGGTTGTGGCGATGTACCACGATCAAGGCCTCGCGCCTTTTAAAATGATCGCGTTTAGAACGGGCGTCAATGTGACGCTCGGCCTTCCTTATCTCAGAACGTCACCGGATCACGGAACCGCGTTTAATATTGCCTATCAAAATAAAGCTTCTCCTGCCTCATTTATCGAATCTCTTCGCTTAGTTGAGAAGGGGCTTACCGCCGTTTGATTCTCGTAAGAATACGAGAGATACCTTCTTTGAATTGATCGTGGGGCACTAAAAGGCTGACGACGGCGTGAGCTTCCTCTAAACCAAAAAAGTATCCCGGATGAAGATAAACGTGGTCTCGATCCAAAAATTCAAGCGCCCAGTCTTCATCACTTTGAGTTTGAGGAAGATTCAAGATGGCGTACCAACCTCCTTCCGTTTGGAGGCAGCTTGTGGGAAATCCTTGGAGAAAATCGAAATTGGTTTGAATCCGGTCTTTAATTTCTTTTTGGATTGAAGGCTTGAGTGAAAACCAAGGAGCAAGCGCCCGTTGGACCGGCGTATTGACGGAAAGGTATGTGTCTAGAATGATTTCGAGCCGCTCCAGAAGTGGGTTTAAGATTTGAGAAGGCCCATTGGCGACAATCCAACCCAGTTTCATTTGGGGAAGCCCCAGCATTTTTGAAATCCCGCCCAGCGTAAAAATAACGACGTCTGAAATTTGGGCGAGTGTTGTGACGCGCATAGAATCTTCTCCGAAAAAATAGTCTGAAAACACCTCATCTGCGATCAGCGCCAAGGAATGTTTGCGAGCAAGTGCTGCGATTTTTTCCAATTCAATTTGTTTGACGAACGAACCTGTTGGATTATTGGGATTCACGAGAATAATGGCTTTTGTATCCACGCGAAGTTCTCGTGCCAAACTTTCTAAATCGATCTGCCACGCGCCTTCTTCGTAACGCAGAGAGTAAGAATCTAATGAAATGTCATTTAAATCGGCGAGAAAATCAAATAAAGGATAACTCGGCCGTGGAACCAGTGCTCGCTCGCCGGCATTGGTCAAAAGCCGCAGAAGAAACGAGTAAGCTTCACTCGTGCTCGCTGTTAGAAAAATATGATCCAGCGGGACATTGACTTTCTTTTCTAAATAATAACTTTGGACTGCTGATCGCGCTTCGAGCATTCCTTTGGGGTCTGGTTCATAAAAAAGGTTCCGCGGATTGACAAGGGGCGTAAGGAGATCTGCCTTCAAATAATTAAATTCCAAGCGAGTTGAGTTTGATTCTGAAAGGTCGATAATATTAATTCCAGATTGCTTTAAAGCTTGAAGGTGTGAAGTAAGTCGATTGGGAGAAAACTTCCAATTAGTTCTGAAGGCCGGCATCAGTTTGTATCGGTTTCTATGATTGACAGTCTATAGGTTAAAGTCTAAAATTCCGAGTCTCTCAAGCGAGTCATTATGACACAAAGTCAATATCAAAATCAAAAAATTAAGACGAATCTAAAATCTTCTCTAAAACCACATACCCTTAAAAACGGGCAATTGGAACTCACTTTTTTCCCCGATTACGGGTGCTATTGGAATACACTGCGGATCAATCTCAGAGGAAAATGGGTGGATTTTCTTAAAGCCTTGCATGGAGATCAGCCCCCGTTTCGTTATGGCTCCTACCTCATGGCACCTTGGTCAAATCGGATTGTCCAAGGAGTTTTTGAATTTGAGGGCAAACGTTATCAACTTCAGAAAAATTTTCCCGATCAAACTGCCATTCATGGTGATGTCCGAAATCGTCCGTGGAAAGTGCAAACTGCAACGGATGAGAAATTTGAAGCGGTCCTCGAGTCAAGAACATTCTCCGATTTCAATTATCCCTTCAAGCTTCAATTTCATCACAGCCTTCGGATTTCAGAAAATTGCCTTCGCATGTCTCTTTCGATTGAAAATGTTGATCGAGAACGTGCCCCGGTCGGTTTTGGTTTTCACCCTTTTTTCAAAAGGCGGCTTACGGATCAAGATCAGGACGTTATTCTTTTGCTGCCCGCTCAGAAAGTTTATCCGGATGAAAAATGTATTCCGACCAGCTCGGCGGTTTCGGTGTCAGGCAAAACGGACTTAAGATCCGAGCGCCTTCTCGGGAGTCCCAATTTAGATCATTGTTTTACGGATTTAACTTCAAATCTCATCTGCCTAATTTATCCGGGTTCAAAAGTTGAAGTTCAATATCGGTTAGATCCCATTTTTACCCATGTGGTTGTTTATGCTCCGAGTGAGGATAGCGGCGAAGCGAAGGATTTCGTTGCGGTTGAGCCTGTCACTCACGTGAATAACGGCTTTAATTTTTATACTCGCGGATGGAACGGAACGGGCGTCCAAATTTTAGAGCCGGGTGATCGGCTTGAAGGAGGATGCGAGCTTTCTGTGAAACTATGAAACGTCTTTGGTTGGCCTGTTTATTGCTTTTCGCAATTTCGATTGCTGCCTTTCTGTATTATAAATTCAAAATCGAGCCAAAGATGTTTCTTTCCGATTTGGGTACTTTGCCCACCGAAGGTCCTTTTAGCGCCGTCGTTCCTTTTGATTTCAGTGAAACCGTTTTCTTCAAAGAATGGAGAGAACACAGGATGAGTGGAAAGACTTCCTACCGGATTGAAAGAGACGAGCACGGAGAACCTTTTTTGCACGCCTCAAGCCGAGATGCTTCATCGATCACTTTTAGGCCTGTTGATATAAAATCCTCTGAGCAGCCATTTCTTTCGTGGGAGTGGAAGGCAATCCAGTTTCCCACAAACAAAAGGAATCAAGTCCTTGCTGCAAAGTCCGACAATGACTATGCGGCGCGAGTCTACGTTGCATTTAAAGGGCTTACTCCCTTTACTTCCGATACGATTCAATACGCGTGGGATGATCATTTCCCGGAGGGCGCTCACGCGGCAAGTCCTTATTCCAGCCGAATCAAAATCCTGGTGATTCAACACGGTCCTACCGATCCGGGTTCGAATGGATGGGTGTTTGAGAAGCGCGATATCGTCGCGGATTACGAAATGCTTTATGGGAAGCGGCCGCCGTCGAGTTTGATTGCGATCGGTTTTATGTCGGATTCAGATAACACAGGAACTAGCTCCGAAGCTTATTTCCGCCGTTTAACCCTTGAAAGAACAAAAATGGAGGAACCTGCTACCGGCGGTCGGAAAAATATCGGGATTCAAGTGATTGAATCAGCCCAGTGGTGGCTTAAAAGATTGCGGTTGACATTGGGAAAAATTGGGTTATAATTTCTTTTGTAGTTGATGTGAAGCTTTTAGGTCAAATGCGAAAAAATACCAGAGACCGCAAGCGTAACACACGCTTCGCGGTTTTTTTGTTTTTGTAGACTTGGTGCTTCACACAGCAACCAAAACGTGTCGAATTTCGGCAAGAAAGGAACATCAGTCATGGCACAAGGTACTGTGAAATGGTTCAGCAATCAAAAAGGCTACGGATTCATCACCCCTTCCAATGGCAACGGAGATGTATTCGTACATCATTCCGCTATTCAAGGAGATGGATACAAGAGTCTGAATGAGGGTGACAACGTTGAATTTGAAGTTGTCCGTGGACCCAAGGGCGACCAAGCTGCAAACGTTGTAAAGCGTTAAATCCAGTTTGAGTCAATCAAGAACCCCCGCTTTTACGCGGGGGTTTCTTTTTTTTGGAAGGATTCTCAGTTTGCAGTGCCCCATTGACGGCGGAGCCGCTTTTCAAATTGGGCGAAAATCAATCGATCAAATACAAGGCCGACGGCGGCAATGAGAAACATGACCGCCACCACTTGAGCCATGTCATTCAGTTCCCGGCCCGTTTGAAGGAGTTGGCCGAGCCCTACGCTGACGAAAAGCAATTCTCCCGCCATCAAAGAACGCCACGCGAAAGACCATCCCAATTTCATGCCGGTCGCGATCGAAGGAAGCGCGGCCGGAAAAATTACGCGCACATAAAGATCCATTCCTCTTACTCCCATCGTTTTGGCGGCGCGAAGATAAATCGGGGAAATATTCCGGATGCCGCTGTCGGTGGCGATGGCGATGGAAAGAAAAGCGCCCATAATAATCACAAATTGAATGGCTTGTTCATTGAGCCCAAACCAAAGAATCGCCAAGGGAAGCCAGCAAATACTGGGAAGCACTTGAAGGCCCGTGATGAGCGATCCAACGGTTTCATCCAAGATTTTAAAACGCCCAATCAAAAGTCCCAGCGTAATTCCAAAGATGAGGGAAATCGAATAGCCGATGAATATCCGCTGAATGCTCATTCCCATTCCGATTAAGAAGGAACGGTCGCCAAAGCCCCAGGCCAATGCTTTTACCACTTCTTTCGGAGAAGGGAAAAGATAGGGCGGCCAGATGCCCGATCTAGATACCGCTTCCCAGATCAGTACCAGCAGGGCGTAGAAGATCAGTTTTTTTAAGACTCCACTCACGGTCTACCTCTTCTTTCAAGAATTTTTCTATTTCTTCTCGAAGTTCTTGTTGGATGAGTTTAGCGTACATCACAACGCCTTCACTGTTAATGTCGCGCGGTCTCGGAAGGTCAATCCGAAACTCTTTTTTGATTTTACCCGGACGCGCCGTAAAAACAAATACTCGGTTTCCCAGCCGTACGGCTTCCCGGACGTTGTGGGTAACAAAGATGATCGTTTGTTTGGATTGAGCCCAAATTGCTTGGATTTCTTCGTGTAAGATATCACGCGTTTGGGCATCCAAAGCGGCAAAAGGCTCATCCATCAGAAGAATTGAAGGATTCAAGGCAAGCGCTCTTGCAATCGCAACGCGGCTTTTCATCCCTCCCGAAAGTTGATGAATATAGGCTTTTTCAAACCGGCCAAGGTGGACCAAGTGGAGAAGGGCACGCGCAATTTTCCGCCGCTTTTTGGCTTCCATTCGGTTTATCAGGCCAAATTCAACATTTTGAATGACATTGAGCCATGGAAAAAGCGCGGCTTCTTGAAAAATCACCACGCGGTCGCTTCCGGGTTCCGTAATTTCTTTTCCGTTTTGATGAAGCTGCCCGCCCGTCGAGCGCTCAAGGCCCGCGATGATATTCAAAAGCGTTGTCTTTCCGCAGCCGGAAGGCCCGACCAAACACACAAATTCACCGGCTTTAATTTGAATTGAGATTTCATCCAAGACTTTGATTTTGCCTGCTTGGGCATCAAATTCTTTTGAAACAGACTCGATCGAAAGAATCATTCCTTCACCTTTTCAGAAGATTGATTTAGAAATGAGGGCTCGTAAAGATTTTTTAAATCGACCTCATTTCGCCCGAGATAGCCGATCTCTTTTGCGCGACGCGCTGACTCCAGCACGGAAGATTCCATCGGTTCTGCGGTGAACGTAATTCTTCCAAAGGATTTATCCACATAAGCCGGGGGGAGAGCCTTGCCCGTTTCTTGTTTTAACTCTTCGTTGAAGATATGCTTGGCCTTCGTGAAGTGATCGGTGATGAAATTGAGGATGTTGACGTGTCCTTCGATCCATGTTTGGACGAGCTCCGGATGATCATCCATAAATTTTTTCCGGACAACGAGGACAGTGGTCGCATATTTTCCTTCTGGCCAAAGCTCACTCTCTTCAAAAAAGATTTTTCCGTTCGCTTCTGCAACAAGCCTTGAAACCCAAGGCTCGACCGTCCAAATGGCATCGACTTGTTTTTTTGCGAAAGCCGTGATTTGATCGCCTCCGCTGATATGAAAAACCTCAACGGTTCCGCCTTGAGTACGTGGAACGAGTCCTTTTTCTTTCATCAAATGGAGCAGCGCCACATCTTGAGTATTTCCTTTTTGAGGGCTCGCCACTCGTTTTCCACTGATATCTTCGAAACGTTCTATGTTTGCTTCAGGCCTCACGACAAATGCCGCGCCTCCGCTCGCAACTCCGGCAACAATTCGGAGCGCTTCGCCTTTGGAGCGGATAAAACCGTTGATCGCAGGATTAGGTCCGACGTAAAGAAGATCAAGCTCTCCGGCAAATAAAGCTTCAATCGCTTCGGGTCCGGCATTGAATATTTTCCAGTCGATCTTTGCCTTCGTCTCAAAAAGTTTTTCAAAATGTTGAGTTGCGCGAGCAATCAAAGCGGGAGCATGCGTCACATTGGGAAAGTAGCCGACGCGAATTCTGGTATCCGCAGAAAATGAAGGAGATTCGGCGGAGGTCACAGCAAAAAGAAATACAAAAATGAAAATACGCAGGAAGAATTTCATTTTAAATGTAATACATTTGGTA
>JACQQO010000029.1 GCA_016206955.1 Candidatus Omnitrophota bacterium | reverse complement strand
TCTAAAATATTGATGTCATTTTCGAATGAGGAGATTCGAGCTTTGGTCGAAACCGCGAGGTTTTCGGATCCGGAGAACGCGAATCTTCTTTCCGAAATTTTGATCGCACGGCGCGATTTAATTGGACGTTACTGGTTTTCCCGCGTTACTCCTCTCAATCAAGTCCGCTTATTTCAAATGGATGATGGCACGTATCAAATTCGCTTCCAAGATCTTCAGATTCAATACGGTTTTGTCCTGGCAGAAAACACACGCTACCGATATCGAATCATTGTGCCTGGTCAAAAGGGAAGTGGCTATCAAGAGTTTAGCGGAAATGCTTTCTCTTTTGGCGTTCCCTCTATGGGCGGGGGCAGTCAATTGATGATTCAGGTTCAAGCGAAATATGATGAAAGTAAATGGAGTGAACCGCCGCTTAAGATTAATTTAAGCCAATCCGCTCAAGACGCTTCTCTGGCCGTTGTTCAAGTCGACCACGGCAATTAGTTTGCCGGAGCCGTTTCGTTTATCTACTCATGCTTGATATTATTACCCGTTTCGTTCAGCCGATTGTCCGCATCAAGCGCGAGGAATGGCGTAAAGCCATCCTCATGTTTTTTTATTTCGCCTTTACGATCGCCACCCTTTATATCTTAAAACCCGTCCGCAGTTCGCTTTTTCTTACGACCCACGGCGCCGAGAATCTCAGGTATGCCTATGTCGGCGAAGGCCTTTTTCTGATTTTGATTACGTTTGCCTATATTAAGCTTTCACATCGGTTCACTCATAAAAATCTGTTTTTTTCGCTCACGACGGGCTTTTTCGTTTCCAATATTTTTATCTTTTGGGCCCTCTTCAAATCCGGCTATTTGGAATGGCTTTCTTATATTTTTTATTTTTGGGTGGCTGCTTATTCCATTACTATCGTGACCCAATGTTGGACGCTCGCCAATGACATCTTTAATCCGCAGGAAGCAAAGCGCTTGTTTGGGTTTATTGTGAGCGGCGGAAGCTTAGGCGGTATTTTTGGAGGGTTGGCAGCCCATCACTATGCCGAACGCATCGGAACTGAAAACTTGCTTTTGCTTGGCGGATTTTTGCTTTGCGCTTGCATTGTGCTCATTAATATGATTTGGAAGTATGAGCGCGTTCATGAGCACGTAGAGGAAAGAAGCGACAAAGAAACTGCGGCTGAAAGCTTTCAAGAGAAGTCCACTTGGAAATTATTTCTCAACTCGCGGTATCTTCTTTTAATAGCCGCTTTAGTGATGATCGCGAAAATTTCTTCCACCATTATTGATAATCAATTCAACGCCGTAGTGGAAAGCAGTATTCTTGAAAAAAATGCGAGGACGGCTTTTTTTGGAGGTTTTTTAGCTCTCCTCAATGGCGTCTCTTTTTTTATGCAGTTGGTTTTGGCCAGCTACGCGCTCCGCCATTTGGGAATTGGCATTTCACTTTTGATGCTTCCGATTGGCTTATGCATGGGATCCGCGGCGACCATTTTTTTACCTTTGCTCAGCGTTGCTGCACTCACCAAAATTTATGATGGAAGCTTAAACTATTCGATTAATCAGCTGGGCAAAGAAATTCTTTACCTTCCAATTCCAAGTCGCACTCGATATCGGGTGAAACCTTTAATCGATATGCTGGTGTACCGAGCTTCTAAAAGTGTTGCGGGTCTCCTCATCATGGTGGTAACCCCCCTCCTCGGGATTCCGGATCAGAAATTGGGGGCGATCGTTTTGCTTCTATCTCCTCTTTGGATTTTGGCGGTTTGGGGGGTACGGGATGAATATATGCAGTCGATTAAAAAGCTGTTGTCAGACCCGAGAGGAGCAGGTAAAACCTTGCGGGTGAATGTTCAAAGTATTACCGGCGCATTTATTCATTTGGAGGGCGAGCGTTCGTTTGAGAAGTTAAAGGAATTGCTGGTCCACGGATCTCCTACGACCCGGAAAATTTCGGCGGCCGGCTGTCTTGCTTTTTATTCCAGCGCGCAAGACGCAAGCCGCGTTCGGAAATTGGTGGAAGAAATGATTCGCTATGAGGCGCTTGAACTTGAGGGCATAAACGTCAAACATTTTTTTAAAGAAAATGGGTCCTCTTCAGGCAGTGTATTTGATCGTTATTTAAATAGCCTTTTAAAATCCAAACAGAGTTCAGATGTAAATTTAAAAGCCCTTCTTAACGAAAAAGAAAAAGAAGTACTCTTAAACATTTCTGAATGTCTCAATGATCCTCATGAGTCTGCGGCGATTAAACGAAAAGCGATCTCGGTTTTATCAACCTTAGCGACTCAAGGCGCTGTCGATATTTTACTGAATAGCCTTGCTTCCGTTGATAACCGGCCGCTTCGCTTTGAATTGATCAGAGCGCTCAACCGGATCCGCGCGAAAGGGGAGCGGTATGAGTTCAGCCCTTGGATCATCAAGAAAGAAGTGATGAGCGAAATCAAAAGCTATAAGTCCATTCTGACGGCAATTGAGGAATATCAGCGCCGAAAAGGAATTTTAAGGTCAGACGAAGATTACCTTTTGGCAACCCTTCAAGCTATCCGGGAAGAAAATTTAGAGCGCATTTTCAGATTGTTAGGGCTTTTGTACAGCAGTGACAGTGTCCACGTCATCTACGACCGTCTCGTTGAGGCCGATCTCGATAAACACGTCAAGGCCAATGCGCTTGAACTTTTGCAAAATGTTCTTGAACCCGAGATATCTTGGACTCTTTCTCCTGTTTTAGATGAGGTCCACTGGGCCGAGATGCAAAAAAAGGATTTGGAAGAAATTATCCGCGAGTTTTTGGAATCACGCGACCGATGGCTGACCGTTTGCGCTGTTTTTTTGATTGTGGAGTTACAACTTCATCATTTCCATCCTCAGTTGAAAGAAGCAGCTCATTCTCAAATTCCGATTATCCGAGAAGCCGCCGAAATCGCTTTGTTGAAAATAGGGCCCAAGAGATGATCAAAATATTCCTAGTTTTACTTCTTCTTTTTTATGGGTGTGCTGCTCAAAAACCACAACCCTCGGTTGCTTTGTTGGATGGAATTTCAAAAGAAGGCGCTCCTATTTGTTTGAGCGAATCGAGCGGCATTCCAAAGATTGTCCGAAAGTTTTTTCAGGTGCGCGATTTGACGACGGAAGAAGGTAAAATCGATTACTTGATTGAACGGGTTCGAACTTCCCGCGTAACCTTTTATCGGAACAAAGTGGAGTACAACGCTCAAGCCTCCGCAGAGTTTTTGCGCTGGAAGATGAATCGCTGGAAAACCCGTTATCATACCAAGATCGATACGGCGCAGGATTTTGTAACCAAGATTGTGGCGGGTTCCAAAATGAGCGGTAAACCCTATGAAGTTATTTTAAGTGATGGAAGCCGTCATAATTTCCAAAGCGTCATGCAAAATGAGTTGAATGCGCTTGAAACCTGTCTTAAAGAATATGCCGCTTCTGAATCAGAAAGCCAAGAGGTCAGATCAGACCTAAACGTTGCCACCACCCCTCCCGCAAATCAGAAGAGCTGACCTTTGTAGAAGAAACAATTCCGAAATCTTCTATACAAAAATGTAGGATTTCGATGGCTAATCTTACGCCCTCTTTCACCTAATTTCTGTTTTTTCTCGGTATAGATTTAAAATTAAGGAAGTTGGCATAAGGCTTGTATTTTCTAAGCACGTTTTTGCGAGAAAAAGCATCAACGGCTCATGAAAATGCAAACGTTTAAAAATAAGATTTTCACAATTGCCAGCACCTTGGTATTATTCCTTCTTGTGGGAACACCTCTCGTCTGGTCAGATGCTGTTTCATCATCAACAAAGAGCGAAGCAGGGATCAGTCAAGCCAATATCAGTCAAACCACGCAGTCCCCATCTCCATTTGTTGTGAAGACAAGCGTGAAGAAGAAAAAAATGATGATGGGCAAATGCCCCATGTAATTTTAATACCAAAAAATCTAGAACCTAATGAACGAAAAAAAGGGAGGAAAGTCATGCTGAAAAATAAGGACTTAGTAATGAAAACAATCATGGTTTTTACGGCGCTCTTGTTCTGTAGCGCTTCTTTCGGTTGGGCAGACGAATTGAGTATGAACCAACTGGCTAAGGAGAATAAAGAACTTAGAGAGATGGTAGCTAAGTTGAGCCAAAAGGTCGAAGGCCTTGAAGGCCGCCTCGAGAAAGCCGAGATCGCACCATCCACGGGAGGAATGGTGCCGGCCACTCAAACGCTCGTCGTGCCTGTCGAGGAAGAGCATGGAATTTTATTGAGCAAGGGCGGCAACGTTTACATGGATGGATTTATAGACGCGTCTTTTAATTGGAATTTCGCAACTCCCAATGTAGCACCCGGTGGCACGTTTGCGACAGGTAACAGCATCATAAGAGCATTTGACCGCGAAGCCGATACCTTTGATTTGAATAATGCCCAGATGACTTTTTGGCGGCCAGCTCCCGATGGAGGTGGAGTCGGATTTAAGACCGAGTTTATGTACGGGACCGATGCTCAAGTGGCTGATTCTGCCGGTTTCACCACGACAGATGAGTTTGCGATCCAAGAAGCATTTGTCGATATCAAAATTCCGATTGGCTCCGGAATTACCGTTTGGGCCGGTAAGTTTGCCACCCTTAACGGCGCCGAAGTGATCGAGAATTATCTGAATTGGAACTCTTCGCGCTCACTTCTCTTTACCAATGCGATTCCGTTTACCCACACCGGAGTGCGAGCCACGTATAATTGGCTTGAAGGAAAGATTCAAACTTGCCTTGGCCTTGTGAACGGTTGG
>JACQQO010000027.1 GCA_016206955.1 Candidatus Omnitrophota bacterium | reverse complement strand
GAGCATACCAGTTTGGAGCAATTATGGCTTTCGACCACTCATTCGCTTGAATTTCTGCCTCGTTCCAGCGCGCGTAAAAAACTCGAACTTTTGACGAGTACCGCTAAACAATTAAGAGGAGCCAGCGTTTCCTGATGAATCTACCCATACTTCCCACGACAACCGTCGGCAGCTTTCCGAAACCGGAATATTTAACGAAAGCCCGTTTTCAATTTTCCAAAAACCAAATTTCAAAAGCCGAACTGGAGCAACTTGAGAAAAAAGCGACCCAAGAATGGGTCGATTTCCAGGAAGAAATCGGCCTCGATATTCTGGTGGACGGCGAAATGTACCGGGGCGATATGGTCACTTATTTTGCCGAGAATTTTAAAGGCTTTGAAATCAGCGGCTTGGTGCGTTCCTATGGGAACCGCTATTACCGAAAGCCGGTGGCCGTGGCCGAGATTGAACGAGTCAATCCCGTCACCGTCGAATGGTTTAAATTTACCCAAGGCCTGACCGGGAAGCCCGTGAAGGGAATGTTGACGGGGCCTTACACGATTATGGATTGGTCCTTTGACGAATTTTATCCTTCACGGCGCGATTTTTGTCTGCGCCTTGCCGAAGTCGTGCATGAAGAGGCCAAAGATTTGGAAGAGGCCGGCGCAAAATATATTCAGATTGACGAACCCGCCGTTTCGGTTCGTCCGGAAGAACTGGAGCTTGCCATCGAAGCGATGGGCGTTGTCACGAAGGGGCTCAAAGCCTATACCTTGACCCACATTTGCTACGGGGATTTCCCCAAAATTTATCCCAAAATGCTCGAGATTCCCGTCAATCAAATTGACCTTGAGCTTTCCAACAACGAATTTGATTTGCTCGATTTGTTTAAACGCTCTCCGTTTACGAGCGATATTGGGCTCGGTGTTTTGGATGTTCACAGCCACCGGACCGAAACGAAGGATGAAGTAAAGGCTAGAATTCAAAAGGCCCTGAAATTTATCCCCAAGGAAAAAATCTACGTCAGCCCCGATTGCGGCCTGAAGACCCGCGAAGTGGAAGAAGCCAAGGCCAAACTTCGTGTCATGGTGGAAGCCACCAAAGAAATGAGGGAATCCCTTGTCTGAACTTAAAGAAGGGGATAAGGCTCCTGATTTTACGCTTCCTTCCAGTGACGGAGGAAAGGTGAGCCTTCAAGATTTTAAAGGAAAGAAAAGTATTGTCCTTTATTTTTATCCCAAGGACGATACGCCGGGCTGTACGAAAGAAGCTTGCAGTTTCCGAGACGAAAGAAAGTTATTTCAAGCCCAAGGCGCAGAAATTTTTGGCGTTAGTTTCGATTCGATCGATTCCCACAAAAAATTTATCACCAAGTATAAACTTCCGTTTCCCTTGCTTGCCGATGAAGACAAAACCGTGGGCAAAAAATACGGGGTGTACAAACAAAAATCTTTCATGGGCAAAGACTATATGGGAATTGAGCGCACCACTTTTGTGATCGATAAGGATCTCAAAATCCGGAAGATTTTCCCCAAAGTCAAAGTCGACGGCCACACCGAAGAAGTATTAGAGGCCGTGAAGTCTATTTCATCATTTTAGGGTTGCGGGCGTAAAACGTCCCCTGCAGTGACGAGGATATCGAATCCTCGCGCTGCGGCGCCTGAGTCAAGAGACTCAGGCGGCAGAAAAGCCGGTAATCCCGCCTCGCCCTCCAAACCAAAGGAGGGCATTTTTATGTCCAAAAAAGGAAGAAGTGTCTATCGCCTTAAAATAGCAATCTTTAAATTTAACACTTGCACAACACACGTTAATATGTTAATATTTTGGAGCTTTTAGGTGATTAAAAATTTCGGTTCTAGGGCGACTGAAGACCTTTACCATGGTCTTGATTCCAAAGAAGCCAGGACGATTCCGAAAACCATTTGGAAGGTAGCAGTTCGGAAGCTGGATATATTGAATACCGCAGCGGAACTAAAAGATCTTGCTTCTCCACCGGCAAATCGATTGGAGAAATTGAAAGGGCATTTAGGGGATTATTACAGTATTCGCATCAATGACCAGTATCGAATCATATTCCGGTTTGAAAACGGAAATACATTTGATGTAGAAATTGTGGACTATCATTAGGAGCGAAATATGAAACCAAAAAATAGAAGGCCCACTCATCCAGGCGAAATCCTTCTGGAAGAGTTTTTGAAGCCAAAAAAGATGACTCAATATGAGCTGGCCGAAAAAATGGGTGTACCCATTCAACGAGTTAATACACTGGTGAATGAAAAACGAGATATGACACCAGAAACTGCCATTCTTCTTTCGCGTATTCTGGGCACCACTCCGCAGTTTTGGATGAATCTTCAAACCAACCTCGACCTTTACTTGGCAGAAGAACGGCTTAACAAGCAAGCCGCTTAAATAAATCGCTTCGTTGAGCTGTTTTATTCTCCACAGAATTGAGAATTCCATGTAAAATATCGCGTTTATTTTAAAGGGTGTCCGCTCGTAGGATGTCTGAGCTTCTGTTTAATTATTTTATCTAATTAAATCCGTACCGGCTACAAAAGGGACACGTCGTACAACAAGTGTCATGAAATAAATGTTAACAAAGATCGATAAACTTAGAGCTGGTCACGCGGAGATCCAAGGCGAAACAATCGCCAAATTCGAACTCTTTGAACAGGGTTTCAACCCGTATAGCCGGTATCTCGACGTCGATAAGGTTGATTTGATTCTCAGGAAAAGAGAAGGAACCAAAATTTACTACCGAGAAGTACAGGTGAAGTTTGGCAGATTGTATCGCGTAGGGTATAAATGGGAACAAGAGTTATTTGATGTGACATCATGGAAATTTTTTAAACCAGACGATTTCAAAGATGCCGGTTTAAATTTGTTTGTAGCGTACGTGCTCTCTTTGCCAGTGCCGGACCTTTACAAGGGAGACATCTTCATTTTTCCAGCTCGAGAATTTCATAACTTAATCAATCGCTCTGTTCATGTGAATTCAAAAAAAGGGCCTCAGAGAGAAGTCTTATTTTCTCGATCGCTTCACGATGGCAAATGGTATTTGCGTTTGAAGAAAAGATTTACGAAATCCGAATTTAATGTGGCGACAGTCTCAGTTCAACAATATTGGAGAAACTTCAACATTTTGAAATAGCACCAGAATAAATCGGAAATAAATCGCATAAACACAAAACAAACACAGGCATCCTGGGGACGGACAGCCTGAATAAAACAGAAAAATTCCCTAGAACACTTTCACAATGACGATCCACAAAGAAACGCGGATTTTTATTTCCTTCCTTTTGATTTTTTTCATCTTCAATCGTGTTTTTGCGGCTCCGGAAACGATTTCTTTACCCAAGGTTGAAACGTATGATGAATTGGTTCATGCAATCCGAGAAGCGAGGGCTGCAAGCCGGACAAGAATTGAACAAGCCGTGGAGCGGGAAAAAGTCCGGGAGGCCTGGGAAACGGGCAAGTTGATTGATGAGCATATCCTTCACCACAAAGAAAGAGCGGATTACGGCGCTTATGTGATCGAAAGGCTTTCAGTGGATTTGGGGACTGACAGAACGGAGCTTTACCGCATGCTTGAATTCGCAAGGACTTATCCAATTGTTGTGCCCGCCCAACAATTGAGCTGGAGCCATTTCGCGGCGCTGCTCTCATTAAATAATCCGGCCGAGGTACAAGAACTCGCAGACAAAGCGGAAAGAGAAAAATGGACACGCGACCAAGTCCGCGAAGAAGTCCGCAGGCGTCAAGCCGCTAAAAAACCCACCCAAGAAAAAATTCCAGAAGATGTTCTAACAGCGACGCCGGGAAAAGTCGGAGTTTTCAAAGT
>JACQQO010000026.1 GCA_016206955.1 Candidatus Omnitrophota bacterium | reverse complement strand
TTGCGCCTTTTAAGAGAGGGCTTTCAGGATTCCGAATCACTTGGTGGGCCATGATTTGAGAGAGTTTTCCAATCCCGCGACATTTGGAGCATGCGCCGTAAGGACTATTAAATGAAAACTGATTTGGCGCAAAATCTTTGAAGCTAATCCTGCATCGAGGACAGGTCATTTTTTGGGAGAAAAATAGTTCTTGCTTTCGCTTCTGGGTATCGCTGGAAACGGCTTCAATCAAGCAAACGCCGACCGCCAATTCCAAGGCCGTTTCGAGGGACCGTTTCATGCGATTTAAATTTTTGGCATTTAGCTCCACGGCATCCACGAACACTTCGATATCATGCCGCTTCGATTTCGAAATTTTAATGGGCTTATGGAGGTCATAAATTTTCCGGTCGATCCGGATGTGGGAAAAACCTTTTTTTGCGATTTCGCCGAAAAATTTTCTATATTCGCCCTTCCGGCCGCGGACCACAGGAGCGAAGATGCCAATTTGGCTTCCGCTCGGAAGATTTTCAATTTGCTCGAGGATTTCACTTAAACTTTGTTTTCGGGCCCGTTTGCCGCAGCGCGGGCAAAATACTTCGCCAAGTTTAGCGTACAGAAGCCTTAAATAATCGTAAATTTCGGTGACCGTGGCGACCGTCGAACGCGGATTGTGGGGAACTGTTTTTTGATCAATGGCAATGCTGGGCGAAAGGCCCGAAATATAATCCACATCGGGTTTTTTAAGCCGCTCGAGGAATTGGCGTGCGTAAGAGGAAAGGCTTTCTAGATATCTCCTTTGTCCCTCCGCATAAAGCGTATCAAAAGCAAGCGAGCTTTTGCCGGAGCCGGAAAGGCCGGTGACAACTACTAGCTTGTTTCGGGGAATTTCAAGGCTGATATTTTTGAGATTATGCTCGCGGGCGCCGCGAACGACAATTTTACTTTCCACTACGTTCCAATTTTAATCCGCTTGAATATTTTCTCGAGGATGGCGATGGCCGAAGCAATGGCCAGCGCGCTGGTTTTTGGATTTTCGCGGGAGGGTAAATTCATCACTTGGGAAATCATGCGACCAAAGCTACCCTCGATTTGAATCTCGTGCATATTATGGCGATAGGTGGGTGAGGTAAAAACGCGAACCCGGGTTTTGCGCGCGCCGACTCCCGCCAAACTCAAGGTGACCGCGACATTCACATTTTCTGGAAAATTATCAATCGCTTCTGCGGCATTCCCTTGAAAAATGAGCGTTGGTTTTTTGATTTGCTCAGGACGAAGGCCGCTTTCCAAAAAGAATGGCGCATTCTCGAGGCTCCGAAGCGGTTTGCGGGTTGTAATTTGAACGCGCTTGATCTGCCCCATGCGAGCGGCCAAAACCGCATCAACACCGGCGATCCCTCCCGAAGGCACATAAATATGTCCGGAGCTTTTGGCCAAGAGACGGTCCAAGTTTTTGACCTTTAAAATTCCGCCGACACTTAAAATTAAAACATCTTTCCCCTGTCTCAGCACTTTGGGGATGACTTCCTCGGCCGCTTTGACCGAAGCGGTCTCAATCACAAAACCGCTTTTTTTGATCAACTCGGGCGTAGAAACCGAACGAAATGGAACAGATTTTAATTTTTTTCTTAGCTTTTCAATTTGAGCGGGATTAATATCCGAAACGTAAGACAGGCGGGCAAAACGGGAAAATTTCGTTTGGATCGTTTTCGCTAGGACCGAACCAATAGTCCCACATCCGATAATACCAATTTGAATCATATATTTTGCAGATCATCCTTTGCTAAAAGGGCGATTTTTGTCATCCACTTTGATAATTTTAGGATGGTGATATTTCGCTTCTTGATCGCTTAAAGCACAGAAACTCATAATCAAAACTTTATCTCCAACACGGTTGTGAAGAGCAGCGCCCCCGTTGGCGCAAATGATACCGGAACTTCGCTTCCCGGCAATCGCATAGCTTTCCACACGGGATCCATTGGTAATATTGGCGATCAATACCTTTTCGTGATTCAAAATGTCGGCCTCATCCATCAAGTTCTCGTCGATCGTAATGCTGCCTTCGTAATTGACGTTGGCATCCGTTACAGTCGCACGATGGATTTTGGATTTGAGCATTTGCCGGATCATAAAGGGTGGTATTTTATCTCTTTACGAGAAGATTATCAATGAGTCTTGTGGAACCCAAATAACAGGCAACTGCAAGAAGCGCTGAGGATTTAACTTGCTCAATTGGAGCGCAGGTTTTAGGGTTTACGATTTCAATGTAATCGACTTTATCCACGTAATTTAGGAGAATTTGCCGAATGATTTTTTTAATCCTCTCTGCCCGCTGTTCCCCCAAACGAATTTGCTTTCGAGCTTCCGTCAAAGAACGGTAAATCGAACGGGCTCGAATTCGTTCTTTTTTTGAAAGATATTGGTTCCGCGAACTTATGGCAAGCCCGTTTTTTTCGCGAACGATCGGACAAATTTTCATTTGAATTGGCAGGCGGAATTTTCGAATCATATCTTCGATAATTTTTGCTTGTTGATAATCCTTCGCGCCAAAATAAGCCCTATCGGGCTGAATGATCCGGAACAATCGATTGACAACGGTTGCCACTCCCCGAAAATGGCCCGGACGTTTCGGTCCGCAAAGATACCGAGCCAAAGGGCCGGGATCGATAAAACCGCGAAATCCTTTGGGATAAATCGAATTTGTGGAAGGTGCGAATAAATAATCGACCCGAGCCTGTTTGAGCAACCTCTGATCCATTTTTAAATTTCGAGGGTAGCGTTTAAAATCTTCATATGGCCCGAATTGAATGGGATTGACAAAAATACTGACGACGACGATACCGTTTTCTTTTCGGGCACTCCGAATGAGCGACAAGTGACCTTCGTGAAGATAGCCCATCGTCGGAACAAATCCAATTCGTTTGCCTTGATCTCTATCCCGATTCAAAATACTTGTCAATTCACGAGGATTTTTAATGGTGAGCATCGACTTGATCTAGGAGTTCGCAAACGCTTTTTTTCAGAACCGGATGAATTAAATCCGAACGAAGATCCCAAAGGGGTTTCAAAACAAACCACCGTTCATGAAGCTTTGGATGAGGAACTGTTAAAGATGCTTCATCGATAACTTGATCTCCAAAAAATAAAAGGTCGAGATCGATGATGCGCGGCTCATTTTTTTCCTTTCGCTTGCGGCCAAGTGAAGATTCGATTTCCAAAAGCAGTTCGATTAACTCATGAGCTTCAAGATCAGTTTCAATTTCCCAAACCGTATTCAAATAAAGCCCCTGCGGCAATCCTCCTACCGGTTCCGTTTCATAAAAAGGAGCCGACCTTAAAAATTTCACCTTCGGATGAGAAGATAAAATTTCCTGAGCCTTAGAAATCGCGCCTTTGCGATTACCCAAATTAGAGCCAACGCCGATATAAGCTAGAGTTTGCATGGAAAGGAGAAGAAAATCAGTGGCTATGAAGCTTTTTAATCCGCCGAATCGCCTCTTGAATCCGTTCCTCGGGAAGCGTAAGAGACATCCGAAAATAACCTTCGCCGTTCGGGCCAAAACCATTTCCCGGGGTCACGACGAGATTGGCTTCTTTTAAAAGCCGAGCGGCAAATTCCTGTGAGGTCGAACCGGGCGGAACGCTTACCCAAACGTAGAAAGTGGCTTTTGGTTTGGTTACGCGCCAACCGAGCGAATTGAGCCCGTCCACCAAAAAATTCCGCCTTCGTTCGTAAATTTGTGAGTTTTTACGAGCTTCTTCCTCCGCATGGCTTAAGGCTTCGATTCCGGCCCATTGAATCGCTTGGAAAATGCCGGAATCTAAATTCGCTTTGACTTTGCTTAGAAGTTCAAGAATTTTTGCATTGCCGCACGCAAACCCGATCCGCCATCCCGTCATGTTGAACGTTTTGGAAAGCGAATGAAATTCAATTCCGACTTCCCTGGCTCCATCCATTTGCAAAAAACTCATCGGTTTGAAACCATCAAAGGCAATTTCCGTATAGGCGGCGTCATGGCAAATGATGAAACCATACTCTCTCGCACACGCGATCGCACTTGCAAAGAAATCCTTGCTTGCGCAGGCAGCGGTCGGATTATTCGGATAATTAAGGAACAACAGTTTGGCCCGTTCAATGGCGGCTCTATCAATCGAATCGAAATCGACAAGATAATTATTTTCCTCCAAAAGCGGAAGCAAATGCACTTCTCCCCCCGCAAACCAGGTCGCGGATTTATAGACGGGATATCCCGGATCCGGCACCAAAACTAAATCTCCGGGATTAATCAAAGCAAGCGGAATATGCCCGATCCCCTCCTTCGAACCAATGAGCGGAAGCACTTCCCGTTCGGGATCTAACGTGACTTGAAATCGCTCCCGGTACCAAGCAGCGATCGTGCGCCTCAGTTCCGGCATTCCCTGATCGAGGGCATAGCGATGATTCGCCGGATTTTTGGCGGCTTCATAAAGAGCTTCGATAATGAAAGAAGGCGTTGGGAGATCGGGGTCTCCCACGCCCAAGTCGATGACGTCTTTTCCCTGTGCTACGAGTTCCCGCTTCATCCGGTCAATTTCAGCAAAAAGATAGGGCGGAAGTTTCTTCAGGCGATCAGCAGGTTCTATTTGGATTCCAGTTTTTTTCACTTCTCAACCTCTTTTAATTTTAATGCAACCGTATTAATGCAATACCTTTTTCCTGTAGGCAGAGGGCCATCATCAAACACATGGCCCAAATGAGCTCCACATCGGGCGCATAAGACTTCGGTTCGGTGCATGAAAAAGCTACGGTCTTCTTTAAGTTTCACATTTAATTCGGAAACCGGCTCAAAAAAACTGGGCCAGCCGGTGCCGGATTCAAATTTGGTTCCATAAGCAAAAAGATCGATGCCGCAGCCAACGCATTGATAAATTCCCTTGCCCGATCTTGGAATCGCACAGCTCTTCCCAAAGGCGCGCTCGGTTCCCTTCTCGCGCATAATGTGATATTGCTCGGGTGTCAAAATCTTCCGCCACTCTGCCTCGGATTCGATGACGCGGTCTACGCTTTCAACTTTTCCGGTCGACGAATTATAAATTTCTATTTGGTTCGGATTATCTGCCATATCGGCTTGACCGATAAAAGGATATGTTACCAAAGTAAAAATAAAGATATAAACATGTCTCATCTAAAATATTTTTGACTTAAAAGGCAATTATTTTATACTAATTTTTACATTTCTGTAAAATTTCTTGAAATAAGGTGGACTACAAAGATAATAGGAATCATTTGAAACAAACTTATCGATTTCCACTTCTTTTTGCTTTGGCTTTCATATCCCTTTCCTCGGGCTGTATTTCACACCCATTAAAGGGCCTCACTCCCGATGGAAATAGAGTTTATCTAGGCTCTCTTCCCATCGAAAACACCGAAGCCTACAAAACGTTTAGGCTCGGCCCTCCAACGGAAACCGAAAAATTATTCTATCTCTTAAACCGAGTCAAAGATGCTCGGGATGTGACTTACCGATTTGAGGACGGATGGTATACCTATTTTGAAGCGTATCCCGCCGCTTTGTGGCTCCTCGTGCACCATTATGAGCGAGGCGAAACAGCGCGTTTTTTCATTCACAAAGAATTCGTGGCGTTCCATGGAGTAAGTGAATCAACAACGATGCACTTTCCCAATGGTTCCTACCATCTGGCTTATTATGTCTTTTTAAATGAACTTGATCTACTGGAAGAAACGCTTAAACGTGAAATGTAAATTCGGGGTCTAGCAAATGAAGCTGATAGGCTTTGTTTAACAACTCTTCTTTAATCCAAGAAAGACCGGTCCGCTGATAGAGCGAATAAATATCCAAAAATTCATCCTGTTTCTTTTTAATTTCTTCTTGGAAATCATCTTCATCCAGAAGCGAGATAAATAAAATATTGGTTCTCATGGCAAGTCCTTCTTTTTAAAATGCTTGCTTAAATCGGCGCTTCAAATCAAAATTAGGAATTCTGCGCAATACCACAACTAAACGGTTAAAAAACCGTGCCTTTAAATTTAAATCATTCGTTTCATGCCAAGTTGAATAAAGAGCAAGCAAACGCGCCTCTTCACTCTGCCGGCCATGGAGATGAAATGAATTCGACTTCAACAGAGGTTTAAATTCTCTCATGATTTTTCTCCATCCAACTCAAAGGAAAAGCGAGGATCCAACGCTTTGAGCACCTTGGCATATTCCTCAAGTTCGGCGCGAATTGAAAAATCACGCGTTCGAATCCACTCCGTATAGAGATCTAAAAACCGATCCATGGCGTCATGAGCTTTCATCTCATGCTCATATCGGTTGATCTCAGCGCAAAATTGTTTGAAGGATTCATCGTGAAATTGGTTTGAAAAATGAAAGAATTCTTTCCGAGCAAATCTCAAAATGGTTTTGTAGCGCTCGAAACTCTGAGCCAATTTTTCCAAAACAGAACCGATTGCGGTTTGCCGTCGGTAAATCCTCCGATTGTAACTGGCCGCCTGCTTATAATAATTCTGCGCCATACTTGAAAATTGTGACTCGGATTTACCAAATCCATGGTGCACATTTTCCAAATCCGTGAAAATTCCCAAGTGAACCAGTAGATGATCGGCATTGACCTTGTAGATAAAATAACGGACGATCCGGTCGTCATTTTTTTCCATAAGCTCCGCCATCTCACTTACATTGGTACCTAAATATCTTTGGATTGCCCCTTGGTAATCCGGTAGAGAAGCGGCGAAAAGGAGATGGGCTAGATAAATATTGACGTCCTCGTCAAAGCCTGCTCCATTGGAGATTAATCTGCAGGCAGAACGCGACTTCAGGAGTGAATTAAGCAGGAAAGCAATTGCGGAATCCCGCTCCTGTTTTGGAATATCGAAGTATTGGTAATGGCTCTCTTGCTCGCGCATTTCTGACTCACCTTATAGCAAAGGTTTATAAATGCTTTCACTTGAAGAGCTAAAAAAAGATCAATAAACCAAGTACTCTTAAAAATTAGCATACGATTCCAATAGTGTCAAATGAAGGGAGCAATATTGTTAAGTACTTGAAAATAAATGACTTAAATCTATCTCAAGACGGGCCTTATCTCGGATAAAAAATGAAAGGAACGTAGAGGGTGTTCCAATCGATATTGAAAAAATAGGTGAGCAATCCTTTCTAATTCTTTTTGGGTTTGGATCCCAAGTTGGAGTTTTACGGCTTGCTCTAAGGTTGTGCGCATAAAATAAAGAAGACTTTTAATCGTACCACTTGAGATTCGGATGGTTCCAGATTCCCTTGAATCGCAAACCTTACAAATGATCCCACCCTGTTTTGGACTAAAGAATGCTTTCTCAAGATCGCTTTTACCGCACAAGGCGCATTGAGTTAAGATCGGCAAAAGACCTGCTTTTTCTAACACTTTGATTTCAAAAACGCGCACCACATGGCTTGGCGTTCCATCCTGAAGAAAACGATACGAATCGGAAATCAAATCAAAAACGTCAGGGTACGAGTCATGAACTCCAAAAAGCGCATCTACTAATTCCATTAAATAACTGGCGTAGGCAAATAAATCAAGACGGCTCCTAAGAAACGAGTAAGAATTCAAAACGGTCGAATCGGAAATGAGATGAGTGTCTGATTTCAGTTTTTCATAATAGGTAATGGAAAGATGCGTGAAGGGTTCGAAACGCGCTGCAAGCGAGTTTTTTTCCTTTCTAACTCCTTTGACAAGCCCTCTTATCTTTCCAGCTCCTCGCGTGAACAACGTGAGTAAAAGAGAAGTTTCTCTTAAGGGTACACGTTTCAAAACAAAGGCTTCGTCACGCTGGATGGCCATTTCAAACGATTGTCCTAATTTGGGAAGCGAGAGGTTTTAGAAGCACATCTTCGGCCTTGCGCATCCTTTTTCGCTGAGTTTTGGAATCATCCGAATAACCTTGAAGGTGCAAAATGCCGTGGACGATACAACGGGAAAGTTCTTCCTTAAAAGAAACGCCAAAGCGTGTGGCATTAATCTTCGCTTGCCGCGGAGCAATGATGATTTCTCCGAGAAAAGGTTTGGCAAACGGAAAAGCCAATACATCCGTCACCCACGCATGTCTCAGATATTTTTGATTTAAACGCTTCATGGCAGGATCGGAAACAAAAACCAAACTTAAGGTTGTGTGTTTAAGTTTGAGCTTTTTCAAAAATTCGTGGGTTAAGCGGGCGGTTTTGCTCAAACGAATCCGCGGCGTCTTGCAAAAATTGCTAACTATAACTTCGTTCCTGTATAAGAGGACTTTTTTCCTACTTCCGCTCATGCAGCTCGTAAGCTTTGATAACGTCCTGCACCAGCTTGTGACGGACCACATCTTTTTCGTCCAAATAACAAAACTTAATCCCTTCTATCTGGCGGAGGATAGCTTGAATTTCAACCAGACCGGAACGTTTGCCGCTCGGGAGGTCAATTTGCGTAATATCTCCTGTAACCACGCAACGGGATGAAAAACCAAGTCGCGTCAAAAACATTTTCATTTGCTCGTGCGTTGTATTCTGGCCTTCATCCAAAATAATAAAGCTGTCATTTAAAGTTCGTCCGCGCATATAGGCCAACGGCGCCACTTCAATCAGCCCTCGCTGAAGATAACGGCTGGCTTCTTCAAAATCCATCATGTCATAAAGCGCGTCATACAGCGGGCGAAGATAAGGATTGATTTTAGCGTATAAATCGCCGGGTAAAAATCCGAGGCTTTCCCCCGCCTCAACCGCAGGCCGGGTGAGAATAATCCGGCTCACTTTCTTATGTTTGAGAGCATCGATCGCTGTGGCCATCGCCAGATAAGTTTTGCCGGTTCCGGCGGGACCAATAGCGATCACAATATCATAATGATGAATCGCCTGGAGATAAGCCTCCTGATTTTTGCTTTTTGCCTTGATGATTTTCCCTTTGTGAAAAAAACTGACAGGACTTTTTTCACCGGAAGGATGGCTTTCATGTACACGTTTGTGGCGTTCCTCCGAATGCGTCATATGAGAATCTCCATTTCCGCGTATCCGTTCCAATTCGGCGGTAAAGAATTCGACGGCGGGTGTTACATTTTCTTTCGCGCCTGAAATGACAAGCCGGTGATTTCTGGCCGAAATCCTCACTTTAAACTTCTCCTCAGCAAATCGAAGTCTCTCATCTAAGCTGCCGTATAAAGAAATAGCCTCTTGATCCGAACTGAGTTTAATAATTTTCTCCAATCTCTTCTCTCTTTCCCTCAAACCTTAATTTGAAGATGCAATTCCTTTAATTGCTTTGGGCTCACCTTAGAAGGGGCTTCTGTCATCAAACAGGCACCCTTCTGGGTTTTCGGAAAGGCAATCACTTCCCGAATCGAATCAAGCCCCATCAAAAGCGTACACAGGCGGTCGAGCCCAATCGCAATTCCCCCGTGAGGCGGCGCCCCAAACTTTAGTGCTTTCAGAAGAAAACCGAATTTTTCATCGGCTTCCCGATCACCGATGCCGAGCGTCTTAAATACTTTCTTTTGCACCTCTTCTTGATGGATTCGGATACTGCCGCCACCTATTTCTGTTCCATTTAATATAATATCATATGCGCGTGCTTTTACCTCGAGCGGCTCTTTTTCCAGAAAGGCCAGACCTTCGGTTTGAGGAGCGGTAAAAGGATGGTGCACGGCATCAATTTTCTTCTCCTCCTCATTCCATTGGAAAAGAGGAAAATCAACAATCCACGCCGGTTTCAATTCCTTCGATCGGTTCAGCCCCAATTCGCCCGCCAAACGGCTTCTGAGCGCTCCCAAGGCCGTGGTGGCAATTAACCACTCGTCTGCGATCAAAAAAATCGTGTCTCCTGTTTTCACTTCAAATATCTTTTTCAATTTCTCCTGCAGATCAGCATTTAAAAACTTGGCGATGGGAGATTCAAAACCCGAAGCACTTACCTTGATCCAAGCAAGGCCTTTCGCTCCAAAATCTTTCACATACTCCGTGAGCCCATCTAAATCGCCACGGGAAAAATCTCGCCCCGATATCTTTAAACCTTTGATGATGCCCTTTTGCTTCACAACGTCCTGAAAAATTTTAAGCTCCGATGCACCTAAAGTGGGAGTTGCGTCTACTAATTCAAGGCCGTAGCGAAGATCCGGCTTATCAGAGCCAAAACGGTTCATCGCATCCTGATAAGTCATACGCAGAAACGGGGTCTTCAATTGAACGTTACAAATATCTTGAACCACTCGTACAAGCAACCCTTCCACCATGGAAATAATGTCATCCTCGGTGACAAAGGACATTTCGATATCGATTTGAGTGTGTTCCGGTTGGCGATCGGCCCTCAAATCTTCGTCTCTCAAACAACGGGCGAGTTGAAAATAGCGGTCAAATCCTGAAACCATCAAAATTTGCTTGAAAAGCTGCGGAGATTGGGGAAGCGCATAAAAACTTCCGGCTTCAAGCCTTGCAGGCACGAGATAATCACGGGCACCCTCCGGTGTGCTTTTGGTTAGCATCGGCGTTTCGACTTCGATAAACCCATGTTCATCGAAATAATCGCGCACGAGTTTCGTAATGCGATGCCGTTTTTTAAGACGTGTAAACATTACCGGCCGTCTTAGATCGAGATAACGATATTTGAGCCGAAGTTCCTCGGAAACTAACATCTCATCTAGAATTTCAAAGGGCGGGGTTTCAGACGGATTTAAAATTTCTACCTGCTCGGGTTTAAGTTCGATTTTGCCGGTCGGAATTTTCGGATTTTCAGTCCCTTTGGGTCTTTCTTGCACCAAGCCATGCGTTCGTATCACATATTCAGGACGAAGTTTTTCAGCGACCTGATGAATTTCTCGATTACTTTCAGGATTGAATACGAGCTGCGTCTTCCCCCAGCGGTCTCTGAGATCGATAAAAATCACACTCCCATGATCCCGGCGCTTGTCAACCCAGCCGCAAAGCGTCGCTTTTTTTCCGATGTGTTTTTCAGTTAATTCACCGCACGTGTGCGTACGCAGCATGATTAAAATTCTTTAAATCCTTTCGTCAAATCTTCCAACTTGATTTTTTTTTGTACTCCACTATCCATTTTTTTAATACTGACTTCGCGGGCCCGCCATTCATCTTCGCCGATAATCAAGGCGTATCCTGCTCTCATTTTATTGGCCCGGCCTAAATGATTCGAAAGTGAACCTTTCGAAAAAGAAAAATGTGCCCGCTTTCCGGAATCCACCAAACCTTGCGCGATCTTCCGATAAAAACTGCAGGTTTCTTCCCCCTGTGCGATGGCCGCGACATAAACCGTATCTCCTAAAACTGAATCCTCCAAATGGACGCCGGCTTGATCTAACGCCGTGAGCAGGCGTTCGACTCCGATCGAAAAGCCGCTTGCGCCTACTTGTGGCCCGCCCAAATCATGAATAAGCAAATCGTAGCGGCCGCCTGCCAAGATAGCGTCTTGGGCTCCGAGACCTTCAGCCGTCACTTCAAAAACAAGGCTTGTATAATAATCGAGTCCCCGGACCAATTTGGGCTCGAGCTGAAATGGAATTTGGGCTTCATTTAAAAGCGAACGAACTTTTTCGAAATCCGAAGTGGCTTTGCCCGATAATTTTATTTTCGGAGCTTTTTCAATCCAAGGCTGGCAGGATTCGATTTTGCAGTCAAAAATTCGAAGTACATTTTGGGTCAGCCGAAACTGGCAGTCTTTGCAAAGTTTGGACTCAATGTTCTTAAAATATCGAACCAAATCTTGGCTGAATTTTTTCCGATCTTCCTCAGAACCCAAATGATTAAGTTTGAGCTTATATTTTTTAAGGCCGAGAAATTCCAAAAAATCTTTCATCATCATGATCATCTCGGCATCGTTAATCGGTGAATGTGTATTTAACGTTTCAATACCAATTTGGTGAAACTGCCGTTTTCTGCCGGCTTGCGGCCGTTCGGCGCGAAACATGGGGCCAAAATAATAAAGCAAAAGCGGTTCACCTTCTTTAATCAGATGATGCTCAATTGCGGCGCGAACCACTCCGGCAGTCATTTCGGGACGGAGCGTAAGGCTTCTTCCCCCTCGATCTTCAAACGTGTACATTTCCTTATGGACAATATCGCTGGCTTCACCAATGGAGCGAGAAAAAAGTTCGGTGGATTCTAAAATGGGCGTGCGAATTGCACGAAAACCGTAGGCTTCAAAAAAACTTCGCGCTTTTTGCTCTAACACTTGCCATTTTTCAATTTCAGGCGGGACAAGGTCATCCATACCCTTTACGCTTTGAAACTTCATCGATTTAAAGTCCTCATGTATTCTAGGAATTTAAGATTTTGATTATCTATCCACAGGGAGAAAATGCGGGAAGAGATCTTGAATGGAAAGGAATGGCAAATGCAGCCCGGAATTTTAATAAATTTTTCGTTTCCGAGCGGCACGCATCTTGCGCCTGCGCTTTTCGCTAGGCTTTTCATAATGTTTTCTGGCTTTAAGAATCTTAAGAATTCCTTCTCGCTCAATCTTTTTTTTCAGACGTTTCAGCGCCTTGTCGAGCGGTTCATTCTCGCCTACTTGAACTTTGGGCACAAGATCTCCTCATTCTCTTGAAGTTTGAAAAAAGTATTATACGCCCTTCCCCTTGCTTGTCAAGGCAGCCGATCGTGTAACCTTTTCTCATTCAACAAGATAGAAATCGAATCGGCACGCGATGGATTTGATTGACAGAAAGCCTGAGCTTCCTTTATAGTAGCTCTCCATGCTTGGATTTTCAGATGAATTCAATTGCTACTGGCGAAGTTTGCTACGGATTTTATATCCCGCCGCTTGTGCATTATGTCGTATCCCCCTTGTTCTAGAGGAAACTTATCTTTGCCGAACTTGTATCTTAAAAATAGAGCCGCTCAAGGACCCAAAATGCATCAAATGCGCTCATCCACTTCCGCCTTACGGCACCTATAAATCCCTTTGCTCGGCTTGCCGATCGGCTCGCCCTTATTATGACCGCGGCTTTGCCTTGGTTCCTTACGAAGAACCAGTAAAATCGATTTTTCATCAAATCAAATTCGGAAAAAAACTTTGGCTGCTCAAAATTTTTACGAAAATCCTCCATCGATTTTCAAAATCAATTGATCTTAAAAATTATGAGCTGATTGTGCCTGTCCCATTGGATCGCTCTCGCCGCCGCGAAAGGGGCTTTAATCAAGCCTACGTGATTGCTCAAATGCTGAAGCGCTCTGCTCAAACAAGCTCTATCCAAATTTCAGAATTGCTTCGGAAACGAAGGACATTGCCTCAAAGCCAGCTGCGGCGCGAGGAACGCTTGAGTCATTTAAAAGGAGCTTTTTCACTGAGAAAGCGCGAAGGCGCAAACGGAAGGCAAATCCTCCTCGTGGATGACATTGTTACGACAGGAAGCACGATCAATGAATGTGCTAAAACCTTGAAAGAGAATGGGGCGGAGCGCGTCGATTTCTTTGCCATTGCACGCTCCGAATTTACATGAAAATCCTTGACCGTTACCTCATCAAACAACTGGTCTTCCCGATCTTAATTTGTACCGCAACACTCATTTTTTTGGTTTTCATGGCAGATATATTTGACTATTTGGATGAGATGATTAGGCACAAAACAGCGCTCAAGCACATCCTTTTGTACTATTTAATTCTGACGCCCGAAACTTTTGTGGATGTAATTCCCTGGGCCTGCTTTTTGGCAACGATTTACGTGCTCGTTAATTTCAACTTTCATAATGAAACCACTGCCATGAAAGTGGCCGGCCTTGAAATCACTTCAATCATTCGGCCTATCCTTTTTATTGGATTTTCGGTTGGAATTATTTCATTTCTTGTGAGCGATCAAATTGTTCCAAAAACTTCTCCCAAAGCAAATCAAATTCTAAAAGAACGGATCGAAAAAAAAGAAGAAAAAGAAAAAAGACGGGTATTTGAAAACATCACTTACTACGGTGGGAAAAATCGGCTTTATTACGCCCGCACCTTTCACGCCAAAGAACAAAAATTGGAAGATTTCATTATTCTGTGGCTGGATTCGAAAAAAAACGTTAAAAAGAAAACGGTCGCGCGGGAAGCCATCTGGACCGGAAGCGAATGGGAACTTCATTTCACAACAGATTACGCCATGGAACAAAAAGGAAATCTGATCGGAGAACCTACTTTTCAACCAGTGGTAGTTTATCCCGAAATTAATGAAACCCCGAACGATTTTTTAAAGGCGGCTAGCGAAGGGGCGCAAATTAGCTATCACGATTTAAAAGACTATATCGCTAAATTGAGAGAAAATGGAATCAAACTGAACACGGAAATGGTTACCCTCCATCAAAAATTATCCTTCCCCTGGCACAGTTTGGTTGTGATGTTTCTTTGCGTACCATTTCTGGCTAAAACCTCAACGCGCAGGATGATTGCCTTCAATGTATTGGCTTGTATTTCGGTGGTGTTTCTTTTTCACGTGGCGGGAGCAGTGATGCTTGCTTTAGGAAAGGCGGGAAAACTTTTCCCGATCCTGAGCGTGTGGTCGCCTAACTTTCTCTTCGGCTTCGGAACGTTTTTCTTCCTCGACCGTGCTAACTATTAAGTCCCAAGCTCCCAAGACGCAAGATACTTGACCTGTTCTTGGGTAAGACGGTCGATTCTAATTCCCATTGCTTCAAGCTTAAGCGCCGCAATTTTTTCATCAATTTCCTGGGGGATAGAATAAATCCGCCGCTCCAGCGTAGAAGCGGATTTGACCAAAAATTCCACACCGAGCGCCTGATTTGCAAATGACATATCCATCACAGAGGCGGGGTGACCTTCTGCGGCAGAAAGATTCACTAAACGGCCGCCTGCAATCAGGTGGATCGCGCGCCCATCCTTGAGGCGAAACTCCTCGATAAAATCCCGGATTTTACGCACGCCAGTGGAAAGCTTCCTCAAAGCCGGAATATCAATTTCAACATCAAAATGACCGGAGTTGGCGACGATCGCCCCATCTTTCATCACTTGAAAATGTTCCCGGCGTATGACGCCTCTATTTCCAGTGACGGTCACAAAAATATCTCCAATGGGAGCTGCCTCTTTAAGCGTCATCACTTCAAACCCATCCATCACGGCTTCCAGCGCCTTAAGTGGATCGGTTTCCGTTACAATCACACGGGCACCCATTCCCCGTGCTCGAACGGCCAAACCGCGGCCGCACCAACCGTAACCAGAAATAACAAAAACAGAACCGGAAAGCAAAATATTAGTCGCGCGCACGATTCCGTCGATCGTGGATTGCCCTGTTCCGTAACGATTGTCGAAAAAATGTTTCGTCTTTGCATCATTCACCGCCAATACCGGAAATAAAAGAAGTCCCTTTTCTTCCAAACTTCTCAAGCGGATCACACCAGTGGTCGTTTCTTCTGTGCTTCCGATAATCTGACCGGCTAAATCCTTGCGCTTGCCGTGAATTTGGGAAACCAAATCAGCGCCGTCATCCATCGTCACCTGAGGCTTATGAGCAAGTGCGCTGTTGATATGGCGGTAATAAGTTTGATGGTTTTCGCCTCTGATCGCAAAAACAGGAATTCCGAAATGCTTAGCCAACGAAGCGGCTACCTCATCTTGAGTGCTGAGAGGATTAGAAGCACATAACACGCAATCAGCGCCGCCTTTCTTAAGCGTAATCATGAGATTCGCTGTTTCGGTCGTCACATGAAGGCACGCAGAAATTCGGATTTTTTTTAGCGGCTTCTCTTTAGAAAAGCGCTCCGCAATCTGGTTGAGAACCGGCATGCTGCGCCGAGCCCACTCGATTCGATCTTTCCCTTTCGAGGCGAGACGAATATTTTTGACGTCGCTTGTTTTCATCGTAACGTTAGAAGGTCGATTGAAGCTTTGGACTTCCGGCTTTGCCAAGAACTGCTTCTCTGAGTTCTCGGACAGCATCGGTCAATTCCCATGTGAAACCTTCACCGGAACGACCAAAATGACCATAGGCGGCTGTCTGGCGATAAATGGGACGCCTCAAATTAAGCCGCTTAATAATTCCAAGCGGCGTAAAATCAAACACTTTCCGAATGCCTGTCACGATTTGCTCATCGGAAACTTCTCCTGACCCAAAGGTGTTGATCATGATGGAAACAGGTTCTGGAACACCGATGGCATACGCAACTTGAATCTCACAACGTGAAGCTAGGTTAGCAGCTACCACATTCTTGGCAACATAGCGGGCAAAATAAGAAGCCGAGCGGTCTACTTTGGAGGGATCTTTGCCGCTGAAGGCCCCACCCCCATGAGCACCGACTCCCCCATAGGTATCCACGATAATTTTTCGGCCGGTCAGACCGGTATCACCCAAAGGCCCGCCCACTTCAAAACGGCCCGTCGGATTGATAAAAATTTTCGTGGTCTTATCGATATATTGAGAAGGAATCACCTTCGTAATTAAAATCGAACGCATATCCTTCTCAATCGTCTCCAATTTAACCGAGCCATCGTGCTGCGTGCTCACAACAATGGCTGCAATTCGAGTTGGTTTCCCATTGTCATATTCAACAGTCACCTGACTTTTGGCATCCGGCCTCAAGTATTTAATCTTGCCCGACTTTCTCAATTTCGATAATTCATAAACCAATTGATGTGCCAGCATGATGGGAAGCGGCATGAGTTCCGGTGTTTCATCCGTTGCGTAACCAAACATCATCCCTTGATCGCCGGCCCCGCCTTTATCAACCCCCATCGCAATATCAGGCGATTGTTGATGAATATAAGTATCGATCTTGCAAGTTTTGTAATCAAAACCATAAGCAAGATCATCATAGCCAATTTCTTTGATCGTTTCGCGCGCGACTTGTGCCACATCTACTTTGGCTTGAGCCGTAATCTCACCCGCAATCACCAGATTATTGCGGCTTACCAACGCTTCGCAGGCCACGCGGGCTTTGGGATCCTGAGCTAAATAGGCATCCAACACCGCATCGGATACTTGATCACAAAGTTTATCGGGATGACCTTCTCCGACCGATTCTGAAGTAAACAAGTGTTTGTCTTTTTTCATGAATGAAACTCTCCTTTTCTTGTTGCTTGAACGCTTACGCTTTTTTTTCTTCATACCCATTACTTCTTCTGGTGAATTCTAAAATACTGATCCGCTTTCTGATAAGAATTTAAATCTCCAATATCAAACCAACTGCCGCGAAAGGGAAAAACAAATACGTTGGTCTCTTCGGCAAGCCATTTAATGTAGTAACCCGGCGCGTCCGGATTCTGATTCTCTTCCAAGTAACGATCAATGTAAGTTAATGTTTCTTTGGGAAAGTAATAGATTCCCATTGAAGCTAAGGTGGTCTGCGGATTTTTTGGTTTTTCAAAGAAAGCCGTGATTTTGCCCGAAGAATCTGTCTTAATCAAGCCATATTTTTGAGCTAATGTTTTATCTTGAACGTCGTAAACCCCAACTACCGGCAAAGGACTTTTAGATTCCGCAAAAGAGACAAAAGGTAAAAGTTCCGCATCAAATAAATTATCTCCTGCCAAAACCAAAACATCTGTAGCGCATTCGCTATTTAAAGCCAGCTTCAAATCTTGGATCGCTCCCAAACGGTGTGCCGGGTCTTCAGTCCCGTCATTAATTACAGTGATGGCAATTTTATGTTGAACAGTTTCGCGCCACTTACAAAAATGGCGATAAAACCGTCCGTTCGATACGAGGATCGCTTTTTCTAACGACGGTATTGGCTCCAACTTTTCAAGCAAGTGATCCAACAAAGTTTTTCCCGCCACTTGTAGAAGAGGCTTTGGCCGATTTTCGGTCAATGGATAAAGTCGTGTGGCGTATCCCGCGCAGAGGAAAATGACATTCATAGCATCACATAGGTTTCTTAGCCAATTCCGATTTCAAATATTGAATCACTTCAACCGGAGTGGGATCAACCCCATTGAGAGTAGCCAAATAAAAACTGATCCAATCCCCCAAATAAACGAGTGAAAACATACGGGCTAAAAGCCCTTTGCCTCGAGAAAAAAGTTCGACGACTTTTCCGGCGTAACGTTCAATCACTTTTCGAGTAAGATCCATTCTCAATTGAACCCGCTGATGATCAGAATGGTCCCGGAGGAAAAAAACGACAGCCTCTTTTAGCAGTTTCTGTGGAAACCGCCAGCCAACCAATTCATTATGATTCATCTCCGGAAGAATATGATGAGAAGCCAGAGCTTTGGCATTTTCTTCAATCTGTCCGCGCCACCTAAGTGCTACCACATCCAAATAGTCAGAACCGGCATAAATAATCGGATACTTTTCAAAGCAAAAAGTGGCTAACTGCTTCGCCAAATTTTGTTCGAGGTGAATCGAAACTCCATATTGAGTTTGAGCCAGATTTCGAATTAGTTCCTGAGCTTCCTTAAGTTCGTCGGGCCGATAAGCTTGCAGAAAACCAATTTTGGAAAATGCAATTAAAAGTGGAATCACCGAATATCCTAAAGCCGCTCGGGGAGAAAATCCGCTAGGAATCTGAATCACAGAAAAAGAATGTTTTTTCGCCTGCTCGGCCAATCTGCCACCTGAAGTGATGGCAAGAATTTTTGCCCTTCGCTTGAGCCCTTCTTCAAGCGAAGAGAGGGTTTCCTCCGTATTGCCCGAATAACTGCTCGCAATTAAAAGGGTGCTCTCATCGACAAAACGGGGTAAACGGTAATGGCGATTGACAAAAATGGGAATGGAAAACTCATAAGCAAGATAAGAACGAATGAAATCCGCCCCTATGGCAGAGCCCCCTAAACCTGTAAAAATAATTTTCGAAATTCCTTTGCCTAAATTTGAATCCAAAGAAAGTGCGCGGCCGATTTCTTCAGCATGTTTCATTTGATCTGAAAAGCCGTGGATCGATTTCAACATATTCTGCTGATCGTTTTGTTCTATTTTCTCTTGTTGATCCAATAGGCTCATGGAACTAACCCTCAAACAATTCGGGAAGGACTGATTTTAATTTGGTTTCGGCGAACCGTTTGATTTCCTCTCCCGTGTCAAATTCAAGCGCACGCGCCGCAATGGCTTTCGCTTGCTTTAAGGTAACGGAACGAATCGTTTTCTTGACTTTGGGCAATGCAAAAGAACTCATGCTCAGCTGATCAATTCCAAGCCCCAAAAGCAGAAGCGCCATCGCCGGATCTCCACCCATTTCGCCGCACACGCTTACCCAAATTTTAGCTTTTTTTCCGTTGGTAATTGTATAGTGAATCAATTTTAAAATAGCCGGATGGGTCGGTTCGTAAAGATAAGCAATTTTCTCATTCACCCGATCCACCGCCAAAGAATATTGGATGAGATCATTTGTTCCGATGGAGAAAAAATCGGCTTCGCGCGCTAAAATATCGCTCGTCAGAGCTGCCGAGGGAATTTCGATCATCGCCCCAACTTCCATTTTTTCATCAAATGGAGCATTCTCCCGGCGCATTTCACCCCTCACCTCTTCGAGAATTTGATTCGCCTGTTTTAATTCGCTCAAATTCGAAACCATGGGATACATGAGTTTAAGGTCACCGAAAATGCTGGCTCGTAGAATGGCTCGAAGTTGCGTCTTGAAAATATCCACGCGCGTCAAACAAAAGCGAATGGCACGCCAACCCATAAAAGGATTCATCTCGCGCGGAAGATCCAAGGAGGATAAAAATTTATCTCCGCCGAGATCCAAAGTACGGATCACAACAGGTTTAGGCGCAAGCTGTTCCGCCACATGTCGGTAAGCTTTAAACTGTTCCTCTTCTGAAGGAAGATCGCTTCGGTTCATGTAAAAATATTCGGTCCGGTAAAGGCCAATTCCCTCCGCGCCGTGTGCGATCACAGATGGGATTTCATCAGGAAACTCAATGTTGGCCATCAATTGAAGTTTGTGCCCATCAAGTGTCTCCGCTGCAAGAAACTTTAACTTGTCAAGTTCGGTAATTAGTTCAACAAAACGCTTTTCTTCTCGGGTGAAGCGGTCAACTGTTAAAGTATCAGGATTGATAATCGCAACCCCCCGATTGCCGTCAATGATGAGTAGATCACCGCTTGATACAGCCTTGCTGACACGGTCAAGTCCTACGACCGCTGGAATTTCCATCGAGCGCGCCATAATCGCGGTATGGGAAGTAGGGCCACCGATATCAGTTGCAAAAGCAATCACATGATCACGGTCCATCATGGCGGTCTCAGAAGGAGAAAGGTCATGGCCAATAACGATGACTTCTTCTTCTAAATTGGTGAGCGGATCTTTTTGTTCCCCTCTCAAATTTTGAAGAACGCGTTTGCCTACATCTTTAATGTCCGAAACCCGTTCCTTCAAATATTCGTCGTTGATTTGGGCAAAAGCGTGAAAATAGCGCTGGATAACGAGTGAAAAAGCGTAGGGAGCCGAAACCCGATCTTCTTTAATCCTTGACAAAACATCTTCGATCAAAGTCCGATCCTCAAGAATCAATAAATGGGCGCTGAAAATATCGGAATGCTCATGTCCCAGATCCTGCGCGATTTTTTTTCGAACCGCGTAAAGTTCTGATCTGGTTTTGGTTAAAGATTCTTCAAAACGTACAATCTCTTTTGGAATCTCCTCCCCTTTGATTTCGGTCTTCGGGATGGTGAAAAAATCTTCGCTTCGCAGAACAAGCGCTTTACCGATGGCTACGCCTGGAGAGACTGGAATTCCGTGAAGTGTTTCCATCGTTAGCTATTCTTTTTCGCCAAAATTGCCTTCGATCAATCTTTCAATTTCGGCCATTGCCCGCACCGCATCCGGGCCGACAATACGAATGGTAATTCGGCTGCCGGGGCCTGCCGCCAACATCATAACTCCCATAATTGATTTCCCATTTACTTTGTGTTTCCCCTTTTGAACCGTCACATCGCTCCGAAACCGGTTGGTAGTCCGAACAAATAAAGCCGCAGGACGGGCATGAAGTCCCAGTTTGTTGAGGATTACGAATTTTTTCTCAATCGTTTCGACTAATTCTTCCATTAGCGTTTTAACACTTCAAAATATTGATCGATAATTGCTTTTGCCAATTTAGAGGGGTCGTGCCTGACTTGCGTATCGATCTTTAAAATTTCGGCTCCGATCACTTCATAGCCTTGTTCACGGATTTTTGATAAATCGATATCAACTGGATACGAATTGGTTTCGCGATAACGATCCGATACAGCTTTCGGAATCAATTGGGTATTCACAAAACAAGCATCAACGATTCCAGGATCCGTATGGCTGATTAAGACACGAAGATGATCATAGGCCGTATAACCTTCCGTTTCGCCAGGTTGTGTCATCGCATTAATGATAAAAATCTTATAGGCATCGGATTCTAAAACGGCACTCGAGATATCCTTAAGCAATAGATTCGGAAGAATGCTTGTATAAAGACTTCCAGGCCCCATCACAACTAAATCTGCATTTTGAATGGCCTCAAG
>JACQQO010000031.1 GCA_016206955.1 Candidatus Omnitrophota bacterium | reverse complement strand
TCTTGATATCTTTCAACCAAGAGTGATTAAAACTCTCAAGGAGGAATCAAATAATGGGAAAAGTTTTGGGAATTGATTTGGGGACCACAAATTCATGCATGGCGATTATGGAAGGCGGGGAACCGAAAGTTATTCCGAATCAGGAAGGAAATCGAACCACACCCTCGGTAGTCGGCTTTTCAAAAACGAACGAACGCCTCGTCGGACAATCGGGAAAAAGACAAGCCATCACGAATCCTGAGCGGACTATTTTTAGCGCAAAAAGATTTATCGGCCGTCGATTTGGCGAGGTGCAAAGCGAAATTAAATTAGTCCCATTTAAAGTCAAAGAAGGAAGAAATGGGGATGCGGTCATTTCGGTGGATGGTAGAGATTACACACCGCCGGAAATATCCGCCATGGTGCTTCAAAAACTCAAAGCCGATGCCGAAGCATTTCTAGGAGAATCCATTAAGCAAGCTGTGATTACCGTTCCCGCCTACTTTAACGATTCCCAAAGACAGGCAACCAAAGATGCCGGGCAAATTGCAGGCCTTGAAGTTTTAAGAATCATCAATGAACCGACGGCTGCTTCACTTGCCTATGGCATGGATAAGAAGAAAGACGAAAGAATCGCGGTTTACGATCTCGGAGGCGGAACCTTTGATATTTCAATCCTAGAAATCGGAGAAGGGGTTTTTGAAGTCAAGGCAACGAATGGCGACACCCATTTGGGCGGTGATGACTTTGACCAACGAGTCATGGAATGGCTCGTCAGCGAATTTAAAAAGTCGGAAGGAATCGATTTAAGCAAAGACCGCATGGCGCTTCAACGCCTAAGGGAAGCTTCCGAAAAAGCGAAATGTGAACTTTCAAGTGCAGAAACTACTGAAATCAATCTGCCATTCATTACGGCCGATGCCTCGGGGCCCAAACATATGGTCACAACTTTAACTCGAGCTAAACTGGAACAATTGGTTCACGATTTAATCGAACGGACCATTGCGCCCTGTAAGCAATGTTTGAGAGATGCTGGCGTTGAACCCAGCCAGATTGATGAGGTGATTTTGGTCGGCGGTCAAACGAGAATGCCCGCGGTTCAGGAAACCGTCCGTAAATTATTTGGAAAAGAACCTCATAAAGGCGTAAATCCAGATGAAGTCGTCGCGGTAGGCGCTGCAATTCAGGGTGGGGTATTGGCGGGCGAAGTGCGTGACATTTTGCTTTTGGACGTGACTCCGCTTTCACTTGGAATTGAAACGTTGGGCGGGATTATGACGAAACTCATTGAACGCAATACGACGATTCCGACGCGAAAATCCGAAATTTTTTCAACCGCTGCCGATAATCAAACGGCGGTCACCGTTAAGGTTTTGCAAGGCGAGCGCCAAATGGCTGCAGACAACCGTGTGCTTGGCGTTTTCAATCTGGAAGGAATTCCTCCGGCTCCGCGCGGCGTACCTCAAATTGAAGTTACATTTGATATTGATGCCAATGGGATCGTCCACGTTTCGGCCAAAGATCTCGGCACAGGCAAAGAACAAAGGATTCGAATCGAATCTTCCTCCGGTCTTTCAAAAAGCGACGTTGAAAAACTCGTCAGAGAGGCCGAATCACATGCTGAGGAAGACAAAAACAAACAGGAATTGGTACAAACGAGAAATAATCTCGACAATCTGGTTTATCAGGTTAAAAAAAACATGAAAGAGCACGGCAATAAAATCTCATCGAGCGAAAAAGAACAGGTGGAAGAAGCCTTAAAAAGCGCCAGCGAAGCACTCAAGTCAGATCAAATTGAAACGTTGAAACAAGCGACCGACAAACTGACCACGGCTTCACATGCAATTGCACAAAAGATGTACGAAGCGGCTGCAAAAGAAAAGGCGAGCGCCGGTGCCAAACCTTCTGAGCCGTCTGGCAAAAAACCGGAAGATCAAAAATCTAACGTTGTGGACGCAGACTATGAAGTGGTCGAAGGTGATGAGGAAGAGAAAAGGAAGAAGTAACGCTTGATCTTTTCAGTTAGAATCAATAAATACCTTGGGCTCATTCTAGGGGGTATCTTTTTTCTCCATTCTCCGAACAGCAAGGCTGAGACTTTCGATCTACTGACCAAAGTCCAGCCGCCGAGCCCAAGAATAGAAAGTCTTGATCGTCCGAGCAGCAATTATTCTCTTGGGAGCGTAATTCCATATCAAATCAGGGTGCGCTGGCCGTCTCCGGCGATTGAAGAAGTGCGAATGAGCTCCCCAGATTTAACTCTGGAAAACTTAGAATTAATTGGGGTAAGCCAAGAAACCATCTCGGGTCCCGAAGAAAGCGCTTCAACCGATCAAATTTTAACGTTCAATTTCAAAGGCCAGAAACCAGGACTGGCTAAAATTAAGCGGTTCACGCTGAAATGGATCCAATCCGACGGCGCTTCTACAAGCGAGCTCGCCATTCCGCCATTAGAGCTCACGATCACGCAACCTCAAAACTGGTGGCTTATTATTTTTCTTTCGGTTGGGGGCGCAACAGCACTTGGAGGTCTTGGATTCCTATTTTGGACTCTGTCACAAAAAGAGAAACCGATTCCACAAAATGTAGACAAATCTCAAGAGGATTTAATTTTGGAAGACCTTTCAGCGGCTCAACAAAGGTGGGAAACCAACAGCCATCATCAAGAATTCCTAAATGAATTAAACCATTTGATCGGTCAATACGCAGCTCAAAAATTAGGTTGGAATCCATCTCAAGAAGATTATAATGCTCTCCAAAAAAAAGCGGAAAGCAAGTGGAGTAAAAAAGAAGCCTCTGCCTTCATTGAACTTTTTCGAACGTTAGAATACGAACGATTTTCCGGGACGGTGGTAGAGCCGAACCGTCTCACAAAGCTTTACCGTACGATTTATTCTTTTATTGAGCACAAGAAAATCATTTAACTGCCGGAGGAATCATGGAAGCAACCGTCAAGCAAGTGAACGATAAAGTCAAAGCGTCACAGGAAACCATTGAAACGTTATTTCGAGAAATTGGAAAGGTCATCGTAGGCCAGCGCTATCTTGTGGAGCGGCTCCTCATCGGGCTTTTGGCCGATGGCCATGTTTTACTCGAAGGCGTTCCCGGACTAGCCAAAACCATGTCGGTCAGAACGCTTGCTCATGCAATTGACGCTAAATTTCAACGCATTCAATTTACGCCTGATCTTCTGCCGGCCGACTTAATTGGCACTCTTGTCTACAATCCCAAAGACGGTGGTTTTACCACCAAAAAGGGACCTATCTTCGCTAATATCATCTTGGCAGACGAAATCAACCGCGCACCTTCCAAGGTTCAAAGTGCTCTTTTAGAGGCGATGCAGGAACATCAAGTGACAGTGGGGGAATCCACTTTCCCATTGCCGGAACCGTTCATGGTTCTTGCCACGCAAAACCCAATCGAACAAGAGGGAACATATCCCTTACCGGAAGCACAAGTGGACCGCTTTATGATGAAATTAATCGTCTCCTATCCCAATAAAAAAGAGGAAAAAGAAATCTTAGAGCGAATGTCCACCGGCGAGAAAATTGAAATCGAACCGGTTCTGGATCCAAAAACCATTTTCGATTTGAGGAAGATTGTAAACCAAATTTATATCGACGAAAAAGTAAAAGATTATATTCTTGATATTGTTTTTGCCACGCGATATCCCGAACAGTTTAAGCTTGAATCTCTCAAACCTTTAATTGCGTACGGTGCATCTCCGCGCGCGAGCATCATGCTGACGACGGCTGCGAAAGCCCACGCTTTCCTAAGAGGCCGCGGTTACGCAACGCCTGAAGACGTCAAGCAGATTGGTTTGGATGTTTTGCGTCACCGCGTCATTGTCACCTACGAAGCGGAAGCGGAAGAGGTTTCCTCAGAAAAAGTGGTATCTCAAATTTTCGATCAAATTGAAGTCCCGTGATCGCGAATGATTCCGAAAGAAATTCTAAATCAAGTCAAGCACATCGAAATCCGTGCGACCCGCTTAGTCAATGACCTATTCGGCGGAGAATATGAATCGGTCTTTAAAGGCCGTGGGATGGAATTTTCGGAGGTACGGGAGTACGTTCCGGGAGATGACATCCGAACCATCGATTGGAACGTCACAGCCAGATCGCAGCATCCTTTTGTCAAAAAATTTACGGAAGAACGCGAACTGACTGTCGTTTTTGTCGTGGACGGTTCCAAGTCGCTTCAATTTGGATCCACGGAAAAGACAAAGGCAACGGTTGCGGCGGAATTAGCAGGCCTGCTTGCCTTTTCCGCAATTAAAAACAAGGATAAAGTAGGGCTTTTGATCGCAACGGACCATGTTGAAAAATATGTTCCTCCCAAAAAGGGAAGAAGCCATGTGCTTCGCGTTCTCCGGGAAATTCTCTATTTCAAACCTTCGGCAAAAAAAACAAACCTCAAAGCTGCACTCGAACATCTCTACAGGATTCTTACACGAAGCGCTGTCATTTTTGTCATCTCCGATTTTATGGATTCTGGATACGAAAAAGCGCTGAAACTTCTCGACCAAAAGCACGATCTTATTGCCATTCAAATTACTGACGAACGAGAACAGACGCTTCCCGATTGCGGATTGATGGAACTTCAGGACGCTGAAACGGGCGAAATGGCCTTGGTAAACACAAGCGACCAGAAATTTCGTGAGTCCTATCTGAAAACATCCCAACGCCGCCAAGAACAGCTCGATCTTCTCTTTAAATTGACGGGGATTGACGCTATCAAAATTGTTGCGGGCACTTCTTATATTAATCCTCTCGTCAAATTTTTTCTCGCGCGCGAACGCCGACTTCGAAGATGAAATCTGGATTGGTGCCAATTCTATGGTGTCTCATGTTAATGATCGGCACGAGCAAAAATGCTGTTTGCGCTGAATCTTCTGTTTCAGCTAAAGTGGAAGTTGACCGAGCGTTTGCCACAATTGGTGACCGCATCAATTTCCGTGTGACAGTCACCCACAAACCCGAACTCACCATTCTTGAGATCGATCCCACGGAGGTGCTTCGAGATTTTGAAATCAAAGAATCAAACTCTTTTTCATACAAGGAAAAAGATAAGATCTCGGAGGGTAAAAATTATGTCCTCGTCAACTATACGTTAGGTGAATACGTCATCCGACCGTTTAAAATCGCTTACCGCGCGAAAGCAGGTGAGGTGAGTCAGCTGATGACCAACAGTCTTTACATTACGATCCAAAGCATCGACAAAAACAAAACTCCCGATAGTGACATCCGAGGCGTTAAAGGCGTTCGGAAAATCAAAAATCCGATTTGGCTGTGGCTTTTTGTGCTTCTTCCATTGACAGCACTTGGAATCGGCACTTGGCTTTACTATACTCGAAAAAACCAATTGCAAAATCAATTGGCTGCTGAAAAAGTGCTTTTGCCTCATGAAGAAGCATATCAAGCCCTTAACCGCCTGCGGAATTCCGATCTTATCCGAAGGGGTTTGGTGAAAATTTATTTTTTCCAAATGTCAGAGATTTTAAGGCGTTACTTTGAAAGACGCTACCGCATCCGCGCACTTGAATCGACGACTTATGAACTCACAAAAGAACTGAAAAATAAACTCCAGACCGATCATTTTAAATTGGTTGATGAGGTCCTCACGTTCTGTGATTTGGTTAAATTTGCAAAGTACGATCCGTCTCCAGCTGAAATATTGCGTCAGAATAGTCAGTCTAAATTGATCGTTGATGTCACAAAAGAAGAAGTTCTTCCGCCGGTTCCAGAAACAGCAAAAAACGAAACATGATCCGTTTTCATTCACCTGAATTTTTTTTATTGCTATTCTTCATACCGATTCTTTATTTTCTAAACAAAACCAGAAAGAAAAGCGCGATCCGTTTCCCATCGCTGGAGATCATTAAGCGCCTCGACTCTGGAAAGCCCACTTTTGCCAAATGGATGCTTCCTGTCATACGTTATCTCGCTCTTATTCTCATGATAACAGCACTTGCAAGACCCCAGGAAGTTGAAGCAGAACGTGAGTTCGAGACGCGGGGGATTGACATTGTGCTTTCCCTTGACATTTCGGGTTCGATGCTCGCCGAAGATTTTAAACCCATTAATCGTCTTGCGGTGGCAAAAGAAGAAGCTAAGAAATTCATCAAAGGACGCGAAAACGATAAGATTGGCCTCGTCGTCTTTGCTAGAAAAGGTTATACCCAATGTCCGCTCACGCTTGATTATGAAGTCCTCATGCAGCTTTTAGATGAGGTAGAGATCGGTTTAATTAAAGACGGAACCGCCATTGGTTTGGGAATCGGAACAGCAGTGAATCGGTTGCGCTCAAGCCAAGCAAAAAGCAAAGTGATTATTTTGTTGACCGACGGTGAAAATAACGCCGGAAATGTAGATCCAATCACCGCAGCTGAACTGGCCAAGGGCTTTGGGATTCGAATTTATACCATTTGCATTGGCCGGGGAGGATTGGTTCCATTCCCGATTGAAGATCCCATTTTTGGAAAGCGCTACGTACAAGCCGAGGTTAAAATTGATGAAAAAACCTTAAAACGCATCGCCGATATCACGGACGGGCGTTTTTTTTCGGCAGGAGATCCTAAAACCCTAGCCGAAGCCTACAAGCACATTGATGCGCTTGAAAAAACAGAGGTGAAAGTTAAGGAGTACACAAGCTATAACGAACTTTACCCTCGCTTTCTCATTTGGGGAGCACTTATCTTTTTGATGGAAATGATGCTTGCTCATACCATTTTTTTAAAACTTCCTTAAAAGGGGAACGCCCATGCAATTTCTTTATCCTGAATGGCTGTCTGGTTTTTGGATAGTTTTCGCCCTTTTAATCTTTTTTCTCTGGACTGGCAAAAGAAAAAAAAGCCTGCTTGAAAAGTTCGGCAAATGGCAAACTTTAAAGTCGCTGATCGAGTTTCATTCGAAAGAAAAAGAGCAAATCAAAAAAATTCTCCTTCTAGCCGTTCTGTCACTTTTAATCCTTGCCTTGGCGCGGCCTCAATGGGGAGAAACCAAAAAAGAAATCGAGCGCAAAGGAGTTGAAGTCATATTTCTAGTGGACACCTCTTTAAGCATGTTGGCCGAAGATGCCTCCCCAAGCCGGATCGGAAAGGCCAAACTGGAAATGAAATCTGCTTTGAGGCAACTAAAAGGAGACCGAATCGGCATTGTGACCTTTGCAGGTTCAGGATTCATTCAATCACCTCTCACTCTTGATTATGACGCATTTATTCTCTTCGCTAATTCCATTCAAGTCGGCTACATTCCTGATGCCGGAACTTCGTTAAGCCAAGCGATACGCACTGCGGTCAAAGGCTTTGCAAAGTCAAAACAGAAAAATCACGTCGTTATCCTCTTAAGTGACGGGGAAGATTTGGAAGGAGATGTTGAAGCTGCTGTCAAACTGGCCAAGGAAGCAAAAATCCGGATTTACACCGTGGGAATTGGGACCAAGGAAGGCGCGCCGATTCCACTCCGTTCAGAGCAAGGAAAAGTGAGCGGTTATAAAAAGGACCGGTCCGGTGAAATTGTGATTACCAAGTTGAACGAACCGCTCCTCACCCAAGCGGCCGAGCAAACCGGCGGCCTTTATTTCCCGGCAAGCGCAGGGGAACGCGAAATGGAATGGATTTATCAACACATGCAAAATCTTGAAAAAGGGGAATTTAAACAGCGTCTGGTGATTGAACGCGAAGACCACTTCCAATTTTTCCTAGCATTTGCCATTATCTTGCTCTTGATTGAAACCTTAATGAGTGATACAAAAAGGTATGCTCAAATTTAAACGAACGGCTTCAACCATTTTAATTTATTGTTCGATTTGGTTTTTGACCTCGGGGTTTCTTGAAACTACCTCGGGATTAAACCAAAAAGGGAACAAGCAGTACGAAGAAAAGCATTACACTTCTGCTCTTGAATCTTACCGAAAAGCCCAAATTAAAAATCCAGACGAACCCTCGGTGCGTTATAACTTGGGAACTACCCTTTATCAATTAGACCAATTTCAAGAAGCCGAAACCCATCTTCACCAAGCGCTTGAGAAAGCAAACCGTAAAGATTTACAAGCTACCGCCTGGTATAACTACGGCAACACACAATACCGGCTGGGCCAATTCGACAAAGCCGCTGAAGCATACCGCAAAACGCTTGATCTGAACCCCAACGACAAAGATGCCAAATACAATTTGGAACTGCTCCAAAAGAAAAAAAGCATATTTGATTTAAAGCAGGATAAGAGGGATGAAGATCGGCAAAACAATCCTCCGCCCCAACAGCAGGAGCAACAGCAAAAGCAACAGGGAGGGGGTTCTGAAAAGGATCAAGATCAAAACAAGTCACAAGCTCAAAATCAGCAAGATCAAGCGAGCCAAGGCCAAAACCAACAGGAAGGTGAAGCAAGCGATCAGCAAAAGGAAGAGGAAGGCCAGCAAACCCAAGATGAACAAGAGGGGGAACAAAAAGAATCCGACCAACAAAAGGAGGGCCAAGAGGAATCAGACCAAAAACAGACTGAAATTTCAAAGGTCCAAGGCCAAGAGCTTCAACCTCAACCCTTAAAACCAGTTGAACTTGAGGGGGGCCAAGAAGGCCAAAAACGGGAAGATTTAGGCGGGGAAGAGCAAAAACCGCTTTTTCAAGGCCAAATGTCCCAGGAAAATGCCCTTCGGATCTTGGACGCGCTAAGAGAATCGGAGCAAGAATTACAACAATTAAGGCAGCCGCGCCGACAAACCGATCATGAACCCTTAAAAGACTGGTGACCCAAGGAGGAAATTAAATGTTATCTGAAAAAATCGATGAAGATTTAAAAAGTGCTATGAAAAACAAAAAGGAAGCGTTAACCGCCACTTTACGTATGCTCAAAGCTGCAATTCAAAATAAGGAAATCGAGAAAAAAACAAAGCCTTTGCAGGACTCAGACCTTTTAGAACTCATCCAAAAACAGATCAAACAAAGGAAAGATTCCATCGCAGATTTTGAAAAGGCAAACCGTCAAGATCTGCTTAAGAAAGAAACGGCAGAAGTTGGTATCTTAGAACAATACCTCCCGAAACAGCTGTCGGATGAAGAACTGAAGTCCATCGTTCAGAAAGCGGTACTCTCCGCAGGCGCAAAAAGCAAGGCTGATATGGGCAAAGTGATGAAAGAAGTTTTGCCTCAAGTGGTTGGAAAAGCAGATGGAAAAAGGGTGAGTCAAATCGTCGGCTCATTACTTCCTTAGAATCTCCAAATCAGCTTAGTTACAGTTTATATTACTTTACATAAGATACATTATCGGACGTTATATTATAACCTGTATATACTACACCTAAAGACGAAAGACGTCGGGTAAAATTGTTAAGGCCTACTTTAGATAGACTTTCCGCCGAAAAACGTCGCTTTTAAGTGAGCTGACGCGATCCACAAACAAAAGGCCGTTCAAGTGATCCACTTCATGCTGAATGCATCTAGCTTCAAGCCCTGTGGTTTCGAGTTCACAGTCCTTGAAATCCATATCCTGCCATTTGACTAAAACCCGGTCTGCCCTCCTGACATTCGCCGTATAATCAGGAAGACTCATGCAACCCTCTCGGAAAATGTCCTCATCCTCAAAACTGATAATTTTGGGATTAATTAAAATCAGTTGTTTTGCGCCTGGAATCTTAATTGAGAGATCAACGATAGCGACTTGCTTCAAAACGCCGATCTGAGGAGCTGCAATTCCAATTCCGCCGGGTTGGTGGCGCATGGTCACAATCAGGCGTTCAATTAAAGTTTCAATCGCTCGATCGTTCCTTTTAACCAGACTCGAAATTTTTCCTAAAACCGGATCTGGAAATTGACGAATATGTGTAGGACGCACAGGATTAAAATTGGGATGGCTCGATTGGGTTAAAGGAAATCTTTAGGCCCAAGGTTTTTTCAATGACCTGAAATTTTCGTTTTAATTGAGAAATCAAGTCCGGTTGGCGTGGAATATCGACTTCTAAGACCAATGCGTAGGTCGTCTGTTTGCCACGCCCCATAATTTTTGAATTAAGATCGGTAATATTCAAACCGTGATCCGCCAATAATCTTGACACCCGAAAGACAATTCCAGCTCTATCTTTTCCAAGAACGGAAATCACCCAAGGAACCGTGCCGAGGCGGTGTTTCTCACCACGATTTAACTGTCGTTTGATTTCTTTAGTTTGAATCATCAAACCCATTTTTTTTGCCAGTCTTTGAAGCCCTTCGTAAAATTTCTGATAAGCCGATTGGCTTTTAAGTTCTGCCAAAAAAATCATGGCAAATTCCCCTTCCAAAATCGTCATGCTGGCATCTTCCAAGTTTCCGCCTGAACGGTAAAGGATCTCAGTTAAAGACGAAATAATTCCCGGTCTGTCTTTTCCAGTTACGGTAATCACAAACATCATCCGACACCTCACTTCCCTTCTGTTTTCTAAAGATAACTACTTCTTAATAAAATTTTTCTTCACCCACTCAAGTGCTTCCCATTTTGTTTTAACTTTATGTTCCAGCTGAAGCGAATAGACTTCCCCCAAAATCTCGCGCATCAAAGGGCCTGGCTCAATCCCAAGTTCCATTAAATCGTGTCCGGTGATCAACCTTTTTGGTTTCAATTCTTCATGCTCGAACTCTTTTATTTTGTCCTCGAGAAACTTATAAAGATCCAGTTTTCGATGGCTTGCCAAACAATCGATTCGATGGAGCTCTAACTCGATCGGAAAATTCTCTCTTGAAATAAACTGCTTCAATTTACCGACCCTCATTTCTTTGACATTAGCAAATTTCATATGATTTTCAATGCAGTCCAGAATATCGGTAATTTCACGGTTTGAAAATTTAAGCCGCATTAACAATCCCCGCGCAATTTCAGAGCCAACGGCCGGATGATTGTAAAAATGAATCCGCCCTCCTTCGTCTGAAAAAGTCGCTGGTTTTCCCACATCGTGTAAGAGTGCGCCAAAAGCTAAAGCAACCGATGGTTCTTTCAGCTGATCCATGAGCATTTTAGTATGAATAAAAACATCCCCTTCAGGATGAAATTCGGGCGGCTGTTCTACTCCTTTCATGGCTTCAATCTCAGGTAAGATCTCGGCCAAGAGGCCACTTTCCGATAAAAGTTCAAGACCCCTTCCGGCGCTCGATCGCGTAAACATTTTAACCAGCTCATCCCGAACGCGTTCTTGGCTTACGGAATGAATCATCTTTCGATGTATTTTGACCGCTTCCCAAGTGGATGGCTCAATTTGAAACCCAAGATTCGTCGCAAAGCGAATCGCGCGCAACAAACGTAAATGGTCTTCCTCAAATCGCGCTTTGGGATCCCCAATGGTTCGAATCACTTTTCTTCCGATATCTTTTTTTCCATCCACATAGTCAATGACGGAATGTTTAAGTGGATCGTAAAAAAGGCCGTTGATGGTAAAATCCCTCCGCAAGGCATCTTCTTTCGGTGTGGTAAAAGATACGGTTTCCGGATGGCGGCCGTCCCGATAGGCTCCTTCTCTTCTAAACGTCGCCACTTCAAAGTGATGACCATCCATAACGACAATAATCACACCAAATTGCTTTCCAACCGGAACCGATTTAGGAAATAAGCTTTCGATTTCATCTGGTGTTGCTGTTGTGGCGATATCGTAATCTTTAGGCTTCACCTTCATGATCAAATCCCGAACACAGCCTCCGGCGAAATAAGCCGTAAATCCCGCTTGGGTAAGTGCCTTGACAATTTGTGTTGCAGTCTTTTCTTGGACCGATACATTCATAACATTTGTCAACCGTCAGCGAATCTGAAATTGTTCAAATTGGCCGCTGATTTCCTTCCATTCAATTTCAAGATCATCTACGCGCGCGCCTGAAGGGCCTTTTCGGCACCATTCAATCAAACGCTTCAGTTTTTCCTCTTCTCCTTCCCCTACGATTTCAACATCCCCATTTGAAAGGTTGCGGGCAAAACCACGGAGCTCGAGCGATCGGGCGATGCTCGCTGCGCTGGCACGGAAGAAAACGCCCTGTACAATTCCTGAAATAATGAGACGAACTTGCTTTTTCACAAACTTTTAAGCCGTGGGATCACTAAAAAAGCGGGCAATACCAAAAATGCGGTTAACACGATTAAAGGCTTAAGTCCAATCCACTCATAAAGAGCGCCGCCCCAAAAGCTTGCCACAGCCTGCCCCAAATTGAAAACGCTCATCAAAATCGCGAACAGTGACCCTTCTACCCCGCTTCCATGAGCCAGCCGAGCCGCGGAGGAAAACAAAGGAAGCAAAATCAAATAGCCCAAAATACCAGAAAGCAGCGAAACGGCAAATGCGCTTGGATAATTTTGAATCGCTAAGGCCAACAAAATATTCATAAATCCGAGCCCGATCGCCCAAATGAGCGAAGTGCGAAGCGACGTCCGTTTAAACAAATTGAGGAAAATCAAACAGCCAACCGTGGCTCCTACCCAAGTGATGCTGCCGAGAACTCCGAGTGCAATTTCATCAAAAACTAAAATTTCACGCATATAAAAAAAGAGAGGGGTTCCCACGGCAACGGAATTTGAAACAATCAAAAGAAGAAGCAAAAACCACTTCAGCTCCCCGTGCAAAATTCGGCCAATACTTTCTAAAATAGGGGCGAGCACATTTCCAAATTTAATTTTAAGCCGCCGGGGTTTTTCCCTTAAAAACAAAGCGGCCGAAAACGAAATCAAGGGAAGCAAAGCCGTGATTAAGAAAACACTCTGCGGCGTTTTATGGGCAGCCAAAATACCACCTATAAAACCACTCAACACCGCTCCCAAACTTCTCGCCCCCCATGCAATGCTTTGGTACGCCTGAGCGGTTCCCTTTCTGGAATATTCGACAATGAGGCCGTCTGTAATCACGTCCGTTGCTGCCAAACCCAAGTTGGCCATCATCATGGAAAAAATCAGTAAATATTGCTCTGGCGGTAAAATCCCAAGCAAAACCCAGCCAATGGAAGATAAAAGAGAGAAGATAATCAGATAAGGCTTACGTCTTAGATGCCAAATCGGTATGGCATCTGAGATGGCGCCGTAAATGATTTTAAAAAACCATGGGATGGAAGAAACAGAACTGATAAAAACAATTTTGGTGACGCTAAAACCTTGAGCTCGCAAGTAAAGCGGCAAGGCTATTCCAGCAATTCCCAAAGCCCCCTGAACGAAATAAACCAAGCCCGCAAGCCAAGCGACTCGTCCGATCAGAAAAAACATGAATCCTTAACCTGAGAAAAAATCCCGCGCTTTTTGCCGGCCGGTTAACTTCTTATAATCATCGTAATCAATCCAGACCAGATCATTTCGGGCTTCGCTGAGGCGTTTCACAATCTGGAAACGTTCTAGGGGATGAGTCTCGAACCGCCGGCAGGTCACATACGTGAAATTAGTTTGACAATGGGGACATTGCTTGACCGTTTTATAATCAAGACCGAGTTCCCTGCAACTGGCACAATCTCCTTTGGCGTCCCCAATAATTAAAAGATGTTTTTCAACGTCGGTCAATTCTTTCTCGGCCCATATCCTCAGCCAAGCTTTCATCGGAATTATGATTTCGGCGGCACTACCACGAGATCGTGCTCCCGGACACGCTCCTTCACTTGAAGGCCGATTTCATCGCCTTTTTTAGCCGATTGAATGGGAACGCGATCAATTTGCATCGATTCCACCTGTTGGCCAAAATTCGATGTGCTTCCCTGAATCCAGATCGA
>JACQQO010000025.1 GCA_016206955.1 Candidatus Omnitrophota bacterium | reverse complement strand
TTGGCGTGAGGGACAAACTTATCGATTTTGCCGGTCACGCGGTCATCGAAACGCGCGCCCACAGAAATCAAAAGATCAGATCCTTGAACTGCGTAATTGGCATACACTGTTCCGTGCATGCCAAGCATTCTCAAAGAAGAAGGATGGGTTTCGGGAAACACGCCTAACCCTAAAACCGTCGTTGTAATTGGAATTCCGGTTTTCTCCACCAATTCGAAAAGCTCTTTGTTCGCACCCGAAGCAACCGCGCCGCCGCCGACATAAAGACAAGGACGTTTGCTTTCCATGATGGCTTGTGCGGCTTTCTCGATTTGCTCCGGATCAATCTTTTTTGATTCGGGCTTATAACCGCGAATATCCACTTGCTTGGGATATTCAAATTTGCACTTGGCACGGCTTACGTCCACCGGAAAATCAATCAAAACTGGTCCCGGCCTTCCGGTCCGAGCGATGTAAAAAGCCTCTTTCACAACCCGCGCCAGTTCCCGCACGTCTTTGACTAAGTAGCTGTGTTTGGTCACCGGACGTGTGATTCCGATCACATCAGCCTCTTGAAACGCATCGCTTCCGATGGCATGAGTCGCCACTTGACCTGTGATGCACACCATGGGCGCTGAATCCATATAAGCCGTGGCAAGGCCGGTGACGGTATTCGTTGCGGCCGGCCCTGAAGTGACCATGCAAACACCCGGGCGTCCGGTCGCGCGGCCAAAACCATCTGCCATATGCGCGGCGCCTTGTTCGTGACGAACCAGAATCAATTTCAAACCCGAATCGTAGAGCACATCAAAGGTTGGCAGAATCACCCCGCCGGGAAGGCCGAAGACATACTCCACGCCTTCCTGTTTGAGGCATTCGATCATAATTTGTGCGCCCGTGAGTTCGCTCACCGGCGGTTTCCTTTCTTCCATAACATTTATCTGTTCTGCAACAAGTTGTCGACCCATTCGTAAAACTCTTGTTTGATACTGAATGAACGCCTTTGAAACCCGGTTTCGCGTTCTGCACTTACTTGTTGAAACCACTCCAAAAGATACGAATTTGTATTTGGATTTTTAAGGTCGCTTGAATTTTTGGCTTCCACCGTTTCAACCAAATAACCCTGAGAACGAAGTCTTTTAAGTTCGTCCGTCGATTCCGGCGAGGCTACAATTTCACTTTTCTCGTCCACCAAAATCAAAATAGGAAGTTGATTCACTTCGGCATAAGAAAACGTGAATAATTTTTTCAGGCTTCCTTTCGTTGCGTCTCCGATTGAAGCAATCGCGCTGAATTCCTTCGGATATCGAAGTCCGAGGTAAAATGCATAATGCCCGCCGCCTCCGAAACCGGTGATCAGAACCCGATTCGGATCGATTTCATATTGGTTTTGGATTTCCCGCTTGAGCTGAATCAATCGATTGTCATGATCAAATGGAACACCACCTCTGGGCTCCTCATAAGTGGGGCAAAATATAATCACTCCATACTTTTTGGCGGCTTCTGTCCATGTCTGCATATAATTCTCGCCGCGATCACCAGAATTATGAAGCGCCATCACCAGCGGCCAATGACGCTCACGCGTATAATCCGTAGGCACAAAGAGCGAGTAGCCATATTTATCATCGGCTACGTTTTGAAGGCCGGTTTTTACTTCCCCAAAAAAAGTGGCCTTGGCAGATTGAGAAAAAAGACAACATAAAAATAGGGCGGCAACCCCAACGATTTGTTTTGAAATCCTCATCCGAAGAATGTACCTTCAAAATTTCTGTAAGTGTTGACGGTAAAAGGGTTTAATTCTATCAATAAATTGGCCTCGTGTCAAACGCAGATTGATAGAAAGGTAAGAACGATCTTAACTAGAAGGTTATCTTAGGGTTAGAGTGATTTGTTCTGCGGATTTTTTCTTTCGAAATCATGACTTCGGGATGAATGGACGGACGGTCTTCCAAAGAAGCGCAAAGAAAAACTTCTCTTCCTTTAAGAAAGGTGTAAACCAACCGAAACGGTGAAAAAAGATCCTCTTCAAAATCAAGCCCCAACTTTTTTTCTTCAGGATATTGAAATCCCAAGCGCCACGTGCCAGCTTGGTCTAAAATCGCAGCGTTGTGATGAAAAAAAAGGCCTGCAAAACGGATTCGCCCCGGTAAGGTTTCGATTTTCGTATTCAGGCGGTTCGTTCGACGAGTGAGTGACTTGACGTCACGGAAAGCGGTAAAGGGCCTCAACTCCAGCCGGACCAAGTTGTCGTCCCCTTCCGCAATTTGATAACGAATTAAAACCGTTTGTTCCTCATATAAAAAAATAACACTTTTCGCAATCACAAGATCTTCTATCCGAAATGTCCAAGTGGGAAAAGGAGCCAGTGAAAACTCAGTTAAGTTGCGGTACCCCTCAGGATAAACCGTGTTTGAAAATAACTGAGTTGAAAGCGGATAAGCTTGATCATCAATAAATAAAAATTCTTCAACGTAGCTTAAGAGCATTTCCGAGCCAAGCGGTGGTTTAAGTTGAGCAATTAAAAGGCCATGCTGACGTCGAGTATTGGCTGAGATAATCGTAGAAGATGCGAATCCCCCAAGTTGGTTCGCCACACGCCATTCTTCCTTCAGGGCTTGATCTAAATTTTGGCAGATGTTTGAATCGAATGAAGTGACATTCACAAAAAACCCACGGGTTATTGTTTCACATAAAGGATACCCCATCACGAAAAAGGCTGCAAATCGAGAGACCTCTAATTAAATGGCTGTAAAAAGATGGATTTCGCTGTCGAGTTGCTTTAAAAGGAAGTGAAAATCAACGTGGAACTTTTAGGAATTCGAGCTTTTGGACAAATTGTTTGGCGCGTTCGGTAATTTCCGGCCATTGATGGGCGCGAATGAGGCTTTTGTCGCAAAGACTTCTGCCAATGACACAGGCGGTTGAGCCGACCTTTAGATAATCCAGAAAATTCTCCAAGTTCACGCCGCCGGAAGGAATCAATTTCAAAAAGGGAAAGGAACGCCTGAGGCGGCCCACGTAAGGAGCTTCACCCAAAAAATTGACGGGGTAAATTTTGACTAAATCTACCCCCAGATGATATGCCTCCATCGCCTCATTCACCGTAGCGGCGCCTTGAATCACCACCACATTGTTATTTTTACACACAGTAAAAATATTTTTGTCGGTGTAGTGGCTGCTCACGTAGCGCGCTCCAGCGCTAATCGCCCGATGAGCCTGTTCGCCGTCCACGGCAGAACCAAATCCAACTAAGATTCCCTCTTGCTTAGAAAGAGACTCGATTAATTTGGTGTATTGGGGAATATTGGGAGTAATTTCGAGGATTTTGATTCCGCCATCGATCAACGCTTTGGCGATCGCTTCGGCGTCGGCATGTTCGTTTGCCCGAATGACAGCGATAATTTTTTGATCTTCAAAAAATTTTATCGGATCGTCCATCTCAATCGTTCAAATTATAATCCAACGCGCACAAATGTCAAATGCCATTCATTTAACATTACGACTTAACGGCCAGAAAGTTTAAGTTTGGATTCCTTCTCAAGCCCGTGTTCGGCCTCAAACTTTTTAATTTCGTCGCGGAACCTGGCCGCGCGCTCAAAATCAAGTGCACTTGATGAACGCATCATGCGTTCGTAAAGATAAGCGAGATAAGACTTCATTTCGTGTTCTTTTCCCGTTTCTCCAATCACTTCACTCACCAATTCTTCAGCTTTGCGCCATTGTTCAATCCCCGCACGCACCTCTTTTTGAATCGAAGTGGGAGTAATCTTATTCTTGATGTTAAATTCTTCTTGAAGTTCTCGGCGCCTTTTGGTTTCCACGATGGCTTTTTTCATCGAATCCGTCATTTTATCAGCGTACATGATCACCATTCCGTTCACGTGGCGAGCCGCACGGCCGGCGATTTGAATGAGCGAAACATCACTTCTTAAAAAACCTTCCTTGTCCGCGTCCAGAATGACGACGAGTGAAACTTCGGGAAGATCTAAACCTTCTCTGAGCAAATTAATTCCGACGATGGCATCGTATTTTTGAAGCCTGAGATCCCGCAAAATTTCAACCCGCTCAAAGGCATCAAATTCAGAATGAAGGTAATGAACTTGAATGCCGGCTTCTTTCAAATATCGGCTCAAATCCTCCGCCATCCGCTTCGTGAGTGTCGTCACCAGAACGCGCTCTTTCTTTTTCGCGCGCGATTTTATCTCCTTAATCAAATCGTCGATTTGGCCTTCTGTCGACCGCACTTCAATCACAGGATCCATCAAACCCGTGGGACGAATGATTTGCTCAACCACTTGATTCGCTCTCATCATTTCATAAGTCGAAGGCGTCGCCGAAACATAAATCACTTCATGAACCATTCGTTCAAATTCGGCAAAATTGAGCGGCCGATTATCTAAGGCCGAAGGCAGGCGGAAACCGTGTTCCACCAAAATTTTTTTTCGCGAAAGGTCTCCGTGATACATGCCTCGAATTTGAGGGATAGTTTGATGGGATTCGTCAATGAGGGTGAGAAAGCCTTTCGGGAAATAATCCAAAAGGGTATAAGGTTTTGAACCAGCCGCGCGTCCCGAAAGATGCCGGGAATAATTTTCAATGCCGGAACAGTATCCGATTTCACGAAGCATTTCCAAATCATAACGCGTACGCGATTCAAGCCGTTTCGCCTCCAAATCTTTGCCCAATTTCGTCAGTTCTTTCACGCGCCACACGAGTTCTTCTTCGATCGATTTCATCGCGCTCTCAAGCCGCTCGGAAGTAGTCACAAAATGTTTGGCGGGATAAATGGCAAGCCGATTTAAACGTTTGAGGGGCCGAAACTGCGCTGCGTCCAAAAGCAGGATTTCGGTAATCTGATCACATAAGAACTGAATCCGGTAAGGGCTTTGACCGTAGGAGGGGAAAAAATCTACCGTGTTTCCGCGGATTCGAAACGTTCCGCGTTTTAGCTCTTCGCTCCGGGCATATTGAATTCCAACGAGGCCAGAAAGCAGCTGATCGCGTGGAATCTGTTGCTGTTCCTCAATTTGAATGAGCATACCTTGCCAATCTTCTGGCGAACCCAAACCGTAAATACAGGAAACACTAGAAACCACAATCACATCTTCGCGCGAAAGAATAGAACTCGTGGCCGCCAGCCGCAAACGGTCAAGGTCATCATTAATCGAAGCGTCTTTTTCAATATACGTATCCGTGTGAGGAACGTAGGCTTCAGGTTGATAATAATCGTAATAAGAAACAAAATATTCCACGGCATTTTCGGGAAAAAATTCCTTTAGCTCGCTGTAAAGTTGAGCCGCCAAAGTTTTATTGTGAGAAATTACAAGCGCGGGCCTTCCCCACTCGGCAATCACATGCGCCATCGTGAAGGTTTTGCCGGAGCCGGTCACTCCGACCAAAACCTGCTCTTTCGCGCCGCTTTCAAGGCCGCGTGTGAGCTTTTCAATCGCCTGAGGCTGATCGCCCTTCGGCTGCATGTGAGACACTAATTTGAATTTTGAATGTGGCATTTATACGACTTCGAGAGAAAAATCCAA
>JACQQO010000022.1 GCA_016206955.1 Candidatus Omnitrophota bacterium | reverse complement strand
CTGTAGATTGCTTCGCTCTTTCAGGGCTCGCAATGACAGAAAGCTCCGTCTCCTTTGATACACCAACCCTTCTTGCTTCCTGGGATACTTTGGGTTTGGCTTGTTTGGCAGATCTTGTTTGAACCTTCATATCAAATAACTTGCCTTTTAGAGAGCCTAATGTTGCTGTAAGAGCTTGAAGCTTTGCTTCAGTTCTTCGAATTGAAGAAAAAATCAGTAGTGTTGGAACTCAATCAAAAAGTGGTGAATCGAGAAAGTTATTCTGAGACGCAATTAGGTGAAAATGATACAGTTGAAATTGTTTATTTTGTCGGCGGCGGCTGAGTAAGGAGCGAAACGAATTGGCCAAAAGTTTAGTGATCGTTGAATCGCCCGCAAAGGCCGGAACCATCAATAAATTTCTCGGTCGCGATTATCAAGTCGAAGCTTCCTTTGGGCACATCCGCGATCTTCCCAAGAGTAAAATGGGGGTAGATGTACAAAATAGTTTCACGCCTGAGTACGTGATTCCTGCCAAATCCAAAAAAACGGTCAGCAAGCTTAAAAAGCAAGCGAAAGGGAAAGATACTGTTTATTTGGCCACGGACCCCGACCGTGAAGGCGAAGCCATCAGTTGGCATCTCGCCGCGATCTTATCGGACGAAGCACCCGCGCCTGCGATTAAGCGGGTCATGTTTAATGAACTCACCAAAGAAGCGGTCAAAGAAGCGTTCGAACATCCCCGTGGAATTGATCAAAAGTTAGTCAATGCCCAGCAAGCGCGCCGGGTTCTGGATCGAATTGTCGGTTACGAATTGAGCCCTCTTCTTTGGCGGAAAGTGGGGCGTGGCTTAAGTGCTGGCCGCGTTCAATCCGTGGCGCTGCGTTTAATTGTTGAGCGCGAGCAGGAAATCAAAAAATTTAGGCCCGAGGAATATTGGTCTCTTCATGCCCGGCTTTCTTCCGAGCGCCCTTCAGAACAAGAAAAGATTTTTAAAGCGAAGCTTGATCGAATCGGGAAAAAGAAACTTGTACTTAAAAATGAAGCTGAAACTCTGAAATTAAAAGCGATTTTAGAAAAAGAAACCTTCCGCGTTATTTCCGTTCAGAAAAAAGAACGTCAAAGAAGAGCTCAAGCTCCCTACACAACCAGCAAACTTCAACAGGAAGCGTACAACCGGCTCGGCTTTTCAGCGGCTAAAACGATGCGCACAGCTCAGATGCTTTATGAAGGGATCGAATTGGGGGATGAAGGAAGCGTAGGATTGATTACGTATATGCGCACAGACTCAGTTAATATCGCCCAAGTTGCCAAAAAAGAGGCTGTCAAATTTGTAAAAGAGAAGTTTGGAGCCGAGTATTTGCCGAAGGTGCCCAATTTTTATCGTTCGAAAAAAGGAGCGCAGGAAGCACATGAAGCCGTTCGACCGACTTCAGTTTATCGTGAGCCGGAACAAATTAGATCTTTTCTCAATGAAGATCAATTTAGACTTTATGAATTAATTTGGCGTAAGTTTGTTGCTTCTCAAATGAGCGCGGCGATTGATTTGGTTACTTCGGTCGAGGTCTTGGCAGGTTCTGACCATTTCTTTAAGGCAAGCGGAACCAAGAATTTATTCCCTGGTTTTGGCATCGTGTTTACCTATTTCAATCAGGTTTCCAAGAAAAAAGGAAGAGAGGAAGAAGAAGATGAGGATGAAAATCAGGAATTTCCTGATCTGGAACAGAATGAAATCCTCAAGCTTCATGAATTAATCGGTAGCCAGCATTTTACTAAGCCGCCGGCCCGTTACAATGACGCGAGTCTCGTTAAAGTCCTTGAAGAGAAGGGAATCGGCCGCCCCAGCACGTATGCTCCGATTATCTATACACTGGTTAGCCGCGCTTATACAGAGCGAAAAGGTGGGGCGTTAGTTCCGACTGAGTTGGGTGAAACCGTGATTGATCTTTTGGTCAAACATTTCCCGTATGTTTTGGACGTTCAATTTACGGCTTTAATGGAAGAGGAGCTCGATAAAATTGAAGAAGGAGAGTTAGATTGGATCAAAGTACTTCGCGATTTTTACGGTCCGTTTGAAAGCCACTTAAAACAAGCGAAGGTAAAGATGAAAGATATCCGTCAAGAGCCGGTTCCTGCAAATGAGATGTGCGACAAATGTGGAAAACCCATGATGATTAAATGGGGCCGCTTTGGAAAATTCATTGCCTGCTCCGGCTTTCCGCAGTGCCGGAATACAAAGCCTATTTCCACCGGAGTCGCATGACCCAAGCCGAATTGCGGCGGTTATTTGGTTAAGCGAAAAGGAAAAGGGGGGCGAACATTTTTCGGTTGTTCGAATTATCCGAATTGTGATTTCATTTCCAACCAACTTCCTACGAGCGGATCTGCCGAAAAGGAATCAGAAGAAAAGCCCCCCGAAGTTGAAGAAGTAGGCGAAGATATTTAGTTTTTACATTCAAGGCAGGATTTGCCTATGTCGGTAGACAAGTGTATTGTTCAATTCCTCAGATTTCTTGAGACCGAAAAAAACGCCTCGCCCCATACGATCAAAAATTACCGGAGCGATTTGAGTGAATTTTTCCGTTTTCTCGGCGCAGAAGCTTCGTTAAGCGAGATCAATTACGTTACGATCCGCCGATTTTTAGCGCATCTTAAGGAAAGAGAGTTTTTGAGAAGCACCATTTCCCGAAAACTTGCCTGTTTAAAGTCCTTCTTTAAATATTTAACTCGTGAGCATCTCGTAAATGCCAATCCCGCAAGCGGCATTGCCACTCCGAAACGTGAACGGCGTCTTCCTTCCTTTCTGGAAACTCAAGAAATAGAACATCTGCTTGAATCCACCCAAGGAGACAAGTGGGAAATGAAACGGGACCGGGCCATTCTAGAGCTGCTCTACAGCTCGGGCATTCGTGTGAGTGAACTCGTAGGCTTGAACGCGAGTGAAATCGATCTTCTCAGCAGTCTTCTTAAAGTGAAAGGCAAGGGAAAGAAAGAGCGAATTGTGCCCATTGGATCTTGCGCCGCGCAGGCCATCAAGGAGTATTTAGATATGTTGCCGGCAAATGCTTCGGATGAAAAACTCACGCCACTTTTTTTAAACCGCCAAAAAACTCGGCTGACCGACCGTAGCGTCAGGCGGATTATTTTGAAGTGTGCTAAGCGTGCCTCCATTAAGAAAGAGATTTCGCCTCATACGTTGCGGCATACGTTTGCCACTCATCTTTTGGATCGGGGCGCTGATCTCAGAAGTGTTCAAGAATTATTGGGCCACGCCCATCTTTCGACTACCCAAATTTACACTCACGTGACAGCTAAGCGACTCAAGGAAGCTTATGATCAAGCACATCCTCGGGCGTAAAAGAGGCAAATAAGTGTACGATTTCATTTTTTTCATTTTCGCTTTGTTTTCAATTCCAAAGTTTTTGATTCGTCTAGGCCAAGCGGCGAGTCGAAAGGAATTGATTGCCGAACGGTTTGGTTTCTTTTCGAAATCATTCGGCCAAAAATTCATAGGCCGAAAAACCGTCTGGCTCCATGCGGTTAGCGTAGGCGAAGTTCAAGCTGCTCGCGAGTGGATTCGGCTTTTCCTTGAACGTTATCCCGATTGGCAGATCGCTCTTTCTGTTACCACTCCTACGGGTCGGCAAGTGGCTGAGACTCTGGCATCAGAGCGGGTGTTTGTTTTTTATGCGCCTTTTGATTTTAGTTTTGTGGTCCGGAATACGTTTGCCACACTTCAGCCGAAACTTATCTTACTGATGGAAACCGAACTTTGGCCCAATTTGATCTCACAAGCAGAGTCATCCAGCATTCCAATCGGAATTATGAACGGCCGGCTTTCACCTCGTTCCTTTCAACGTTATTTCTTGTTCCGCTATTGGATGAGGCCAATTCTGGAGAAGCTTTCTTTTTGTTTGGTCCAATCGGAGCGCGATCGGGATTACTTTGCCAAACTTGGAATGCCACCGCTTCGGATTTTTTATACAGGCAATATGAAATTTGACCAGTTTGATTCTTCAATTCGGGCGGAAAGAGGTTCAAGTGTTAGGAAGAATAGTGAAATGTCGAACCGTTTGATTTTAGTTGGGGGGAGCACTCATTGGGGAGAGGAAAAGCTTCTTCTTGGCGTGTTTCGGCGTCTTCAGGAAAGATTTCAAAATCTAAAACTGATTTTGGCTCCGCGGCATCCGGAGAATCTTCCCAAGATTATGACTCTGATCAAAAGTTTTAATTTTGAATATCAACTTTTTTCCGAAGAACAGAGCGGTATATCTCGGCCAGTTCTGTTAATCGATCGGATGGGGGTTCTTGCTTCGCTCTATCCTTCGGCCGATCTCGTTTTTATGGGCGGAAGTTTTGTCAAAAGAGGAGGGCAGAGCCCCATTGAACCCGCGTCTTCGAAAAAACCGCTGCTTCACGGGCCTCTCGTATTTAATTTTCGCGAGATTTATCAAATGTTGGATGAAAAAGAAGCAGCTTTTCAAGTGACATCAGAAGAGGAATTATTTCAAAAATCAAGACTGCTTTTGGAGAACCCAAAGTTAAGAGAACAAATGGGAACTCGAGCATGGTCTTGTGTCCAATCCATGAAAGGAGCTACAGCACGTACCTTGGATTTTCTGGCAAGCTGGATTTGTTTGCAAGAAGAACCATCTGTTGCTGTGGCACAATCCCTATGACCTTACGCAACCATTTTCGACTTTTGGCCGAAGACCATCCTTCCGTGAGCGGTTCGGCGTGGTTTTGGAAACCAATTCTAAAGGTTCTCTCTCTTTTTTATTGGTTGGGTACAAAAACCCGCCGTTTATTTTATGCCATTGGTCTTTTAAAACCTCGCGCTTTTGAGTGTCCAGTCATTAGCGTCGGCAACCTCACATGGGGTGGCAGTGGAAAAACTCCGCTCGTGGAATATTTGGCGCGCTTTTATCTGAATCGTAACAACACTCCACTCATCTTGGCCCGAGGCTATGGTAAAGATGAAAGCCAAGTTTTAGCCCGCCAATTGCAAGGAGCAAATCTCGCGGTGGGAAAGAATCGTTTTCAAGCAGGCGAAAGGGCGTTGGCAGCTCATTCTGCAGATGTGATTATTTTAGATGATGGCTTTCAGCATTGGCAGATCAAGCGAGATTTGGATATCGTTGTGGTAAATGTCCTGAATCCCTTTGGAAATTTTTCGCTGCTTCCACGCGGGATTTTAAGGGAGCCTTTAAGTAGCTTGAAACGAACTTCCGTTGTGGTTTTGACGGATGTCAACTTAAGTTCCCGAAAGGAACTTGAGGGTTTGAAGACTAAAATCCGAAAGATTTCTCCTCAGATTGAATTTGTGGAAGCTTATCGCGAAGCTCTTTATTTTTACCGTCCGGGATCGCGGGAACGAATCCAACCGAGCCGCCTTCAGCATATGCGCGTCACTAGTTTTTCGGGAATCGGAACGCCTCGTTCTTTTCAAATGCTGCTCAATCAATTGAATTTAAAAACGGTGCGAAATTTCGAATTTTCCGATCATCACCGGTATAGCGAACGGGAATTAAAAGAAATTCTCAAGGTAAAAGAAACAAGTGAATCTGAGGAAATTGTAACCACGGAAAAAGATTTTTTCCGTTGCGAAGAATCCATTCGAAAAGTTTTAAATCCCCTTGTTTTAAAAGCGAGACTTCATCTGACAAATGGCGAAGGATTGCTTCATCAATATTTAGGACGGTTTGCAGTTTCTAGACGCCCCAATTATGATGCCACAAGACAGACCCGATTTAGGCCTTATCGAGCTGTTGCTCCACAAAAAACTGCAGGCGGTGTCTCGTTAGAAAAAGCGGCGGAGACATCCTCTTCCGGAGAAAAATCGCCCGAGAAAGAAACATCGGAACATGGCTGAGCGGCTTGCGGTAGGATTCGTTAGGATTTTGAGCGCGTTTTTACAGGCGCTTCCGCTTAAAGCAGCACTTGGATTAGGCGGTGTTGTCGGCTTCATATTTTCCTACGTCAGTCATCGGCGGCAAATTGCTTATGTGAATTTGAAGGCTGCTTTTGGAAAAAGTTTTAGCGCAAGTGAACGCAAAAGGATTATCCAAAAACATTTTATCCATTTAGCGCAAAATGTGGTTGAGATATTAAGATTTCCGAAAATGAAACAAAATTATATCGATCAATATATTACAGTTGAGCATCGCGAGCGCTATGAGCAATTGGCTCAGAAAAATGAGGGAACGGTTTTGATTACGCCTCATTTCGGAAATTGGGAACTTTCACAGATTTTGTCAGCTTTGGTTGGAAAACCCATGTATGTTCTTGCACGCGAGCAAAAGCACAGCCGGCTCAATGATTTTCTTAACGAACTTAGAACTTCCCATGGTTCCGTTACGATTCAAAAGGGCGAGGGAGTACGGGATCTGATTCGAGAGCTAGAGAAAGGCGGAATGGTCGGCGCTTTAGGCGATCTTTCAGGCGGTCGATCGGGATTAATCATTCGTTTCTTTGGGCGAAAAACCACAGCGCCGTCGGGCATTTTCGAAATTGCCAAAAGAACTCATTCTGCTATTTTGCCCTGTTTTGTCGTTCGATTGAAAGGCCCGCATCATCAAGTCTTTATAGAAGAGGAATTTGCGCCAGCGGAGGCTGAAACTGAAGAGGAAGTCATTCATAAAACCGTCCAAAATTATTACCGCTTATTGGAAAAGTGGATTACCCAATATCCTGATCAGTGGCTTTGGATTTACAAGCGCTGGAAATACTGTTTGACCAAGAGAATTCTCATTCTTCGAGATGATCGTGCAGGGCATACGCATCAAGCCGAAGCTATCGCACAGGAATTTAAAAAACTTAAAGATTTGCTAGGTGCGGAGTACGAATTTGAAGTCCAATCGATCGAGATAAAATTTAAGAGTCATTGGCACCGCAGACTATTTTTCATCTTGGCTTTTCCCTTTTATCCGTTTGCTCAGGCGAGACTCAATTTTTTGAATCTTTTCCTCGAGCCGGCTTGCGCTCAAGCATTACAGGACGTGCACGCCGATATCATCATTTCCGCTGGGTCAAGTTTGGCACCGCTTAACTTGCTACTTAAGCGCGAGAATCTGGCCAAGTCGGTTGGAATTATGAAACCCTCCTTTCCTTATCTCAGCTTTTTTGATCTATTGATTGTGCCCGCTCATGATGCGCTTCCGAGACACGTTCCCCATGCCATTCGAACTCTTGTGACTCCAAGCCGTATGGATGATGCTTTACTCGATGCCTCCGGTGAACACTTGAAGCGCAGCGTCCCATTAGAGCCGAACGGGGTCAAACGAATGAGCGTTTTTATTGGAGGAAAAACGAAGTCTTACCGATTTGACCGGGTCGAATTTCGCCAATGGTTAAAAGCACTCAAGTCCTTGTCTGAAGAATCTAATTTCGAACTTTTAGTTACGACGTCAAGAAGGACAGATCCAGAAATCAGCGCTCTTGTGAGGGAGGAATTATCGGGCCGTCCTTATACCAAACTTCTTGTGATTGCCAACGAGTCGAATATCGAGAATGTGGCTTATGGAATGCTTGCGCTTTCCGAGATCGCTCTGGTCACCGAAGACAGCATCTCCATGGTTTCGGAAGCGGTGAGCGCGGGGAAAAACGTTTTGGTGATGCAGCTTGGCAATGGAAAACTTCCTAAAAAACATTCACAGTTTCACAGTGTGCTCGAGTCGAACG
>JACQQO010000021.1 GCA_016206955.1 Candidatus Omnitrophota bacterium | reverse complement strand
TCTCGTTCCCGCAGCTCGGCCCTTAAAGGCGGGAATGAGGAAGGAGTCGTGAGGAATGAGTTAACCGCTTTGAGTGCTTGTTTTTTCTCATTCCTCATTCCTCTCGACTCACGACTGTCTTTACCGCGCAGCTCGGAACGGGATTGGGGAAATAAGAAAGAAAGCACATTTTGGAGCGTATTTCGGGCTTTTTCATTGGGAAGGCTTGGAAGAATCGCCTCAAATCTTGGACGCTCATTTAAGATGTTATAAACAGTCTTAAACTTGACTTCATCCAAAAAGATGGTGGAGGCGCGCGAAATGCCGAGTGCGTCCGGAGGCAAATTAATTAATCCGGCTTCCGTAAAAGCTTTTCGCATCGGTTCTGCCATCTCCGGAATTTTGATGAGAGTGGGCAAGGTATCCGTCAAAACTGAAACGTACTCGATAAATAATGGATCCGCGCGGAACTTTTGAGGGGAAGAAAACCTCAATTGAGAAATTGCAGAAAGAATTGCTATGAGGATACCGGCTCTCCATTCCGGAGTTTTGACATTAGTGCTTCCATCCGGTTTTAGATTCAGGAGAGCTCTTTTCAGTGCTTCCCGAACCTCATAGTAATTGGACGGAGCCTTTTCGAAGACACCTTCAAACTCAACCTTTGAAGCAATCGTATCTAGCTGGCTCGTATCGTTGGTTTGTTTTGCTCGCACCTCCGAGCGGTTGGCGGCACCACTATCCGATCTATTTTCCCCAATGAGTCTATCAAGAGCCCTTTTTAACAACTCTTTATGCTCATTTGAAACAGACTCGTTCTCCACGAGCCATCTCAAAACAAACTCGCGCGTACCTGCCTGATCGCCAAGTTTACCCATTTTTTCCCATAACATCATGATTTGCTGCGAATCCAATTTCTCTACAATCTCCGCAACGACCCTGCTTGCGCTTAGCGTATCGCCGATCAGAGGGAGAAGAGATTCAATCGCTACCCATGATACAAAACTTTTCATCAATAAACCGCGGTTTTCAGAATCCATTTGCCAAGTAAATTCATTCTGCCTGATCTGTCTCATGATTTTCCGAATGACCCTCTGTTCGGGGGATGCAACCTCCCACCATTTATCCATGGGGGAAACAACTCCTCTGAATTGATAACCTTGATTCTGAAGCTCGGAAATGATTCCGTCATGAAGCAAACCCCTGAAGACAACTACATAAGAATTTGGATGTTCTTTTTTGACTTGATTTATTTGTTGCACTGCAATTTCGTCCCTGTGAATATAGGCTCGCGCGGACGCAACAGCGTAAAGAAAAAGAAGCTTCAGATGCTCTTCCATACCCCCGGGTGCTTTTGATGTTAGCTTATCCCGAAAATAATGTGAAAGTAAGGTGAAATACCAGCTCTCCGGGCCCGCTAGCTCCGCATAAACCTTTACTTGATGCTCAAGCAGTAACGGAAAGAATGTTCTCTCAACCACACTTTGAGGCTGGTCTTTGAGACTGGTTGGAAACTGACCGCTGCTAATTTGATCAAGCTGCTGTTGATAGTAATGTTCTGTCGGACGCAGAATATTTTTTACCAACCTCGACAGATACTCTCCCCCCTTCTCGCGATCCCTCAAAAGGGCAACAACAGCGTCGGCCACTTCTTCGTCGGTCAGCTTGGCAAATCCAGGAACGTTTTGTTTCTCATAATACACCACATGCTCCAAAGGTACTGTGTTTTCAATTAGAAAAATGACTCCCTGATTCTGAGCGTTGGCTTGCCGGACGACCCGTTCAAATTCTTCCTTATGCGTTTTCAGATCACCTTCGACAGAATGCCCACCCAAAAATACAAAAATATCTCGTTTACTACCCAAATCTGGTTTGAGTTTTGTAAGTTCTCCCCCCTCCACAAAATAAACCAGCAGTGCCAGAAATTCCTGCTGATTAAAACGTGAACCTTCTCCATGATTCACAGACGAAACAGCTTGAACTCCATTTCCTTCGCTATACTGCTGCAATATTTGCCGCAAGCGAGCTTCGCCATCGTGATCCAAAGAAAATGCTTCTGGCTTTTCTTCAAGAGTTTTTAAAATAAAATCTAGATTTTTCCGGGGCCCACGAAATTGAATGTCAACAATCTTCCTATTGTTGCTTGAATCTTCATAAATCTCTTTGAGCCGGCTGAGAAGCGCAGGGAAAGTAACACGAAACTTCTCAGCTTCATCTTCCCGCAGCTCGGCCCTTAAAGGCGGGAATGAGGAAGGAGTCGTGAGGAATGAGTTAACCGCTTTGAGTGCTTGTTTTTTCTCATTCCTCATTCCTCT
>JACQQO010000023.1 GCA_016206955.1 Candidatus Omnitrophota bacterium | reverse complement strand
GCCTCATCCACGAAAAAAGTCCGTATCTTCTGCAGCATGCCCATAATCCCGTGGACTGGTATCCGTGGGGAGAGGAAGCATTTCAAAAAGCGAAGAAAGAAGGTAAGCCGATCTTCCTTTCGGTCGGCTATTCGACTTGTCATTGGTGCCATGTGATGGAAGAAGAGTCTTTTTCCAATCCTGAGATTGCGAAGATGATGAACAAGAATTTTGTTTCTATCAAAGTCGACCGCGAGGAACGTCCCGACGTGGACAATATTTACATGCAAGTCGTGATGGCGATGACAGGCGCAGGCGGCTGGCCGATGACGGTGATTCTCACACCCGACCTTAAACCCTTTTTTGGCGGAACTTATTTTCCGCCCGAAGATCGGTGGGGAAGTCCGGGGCTTAAAACCATTCTGAATGCCATTGCTCGAAAATGGAAGACCGAAAGAAAGCAAATTCTTGAGTCGAGCGAATCGATTACGCAAGCGATTCGCCGAGAAGCTCGCGGGAAGCGAGCGACAAGTCGTGCTCTGGATAAAGAAACACTTGAAAAAGCATATCAACAATTCGAGTCTCAGTTTGATTCACGTTTTGGCGGCTTCGGCCGCGCGCCAAAGTTCCCGCGAAGTCATACCTTGTCTTTCCTGCTTCGCTATTGGAAGAGAACAGGAGAACCTAAGGCATTAGAGATGGTTGAGAAGACCCTTCAACAAATGGCAAGAGGTGGAATGTATGACCACATTGGCAGTGGATTTCACAGGTACTCGACCGATGGCGAGTGGCGGGTGCCACATTTTGAGAAAATGCTTTACGATCAGGCGATCCTTTCAAAAAGTTATCTTGAGGCTTATCAGGCGACAGGCAAGGAGGAATATGCTTCCATTGCTCGTGAGATTTTCGAGTATGTGTTGCGGGACATGACCCCACCACCTGTATTTGATCCGAAGGATCAATCTGCCATTGGCAGATATACAGGTGGTGGGGTGACCGGATCTCACGGTGCTTTTTATTCTGCCGAAGACGCCGACAGTGCGCCCGATCCTTCGAAACCGGAGGAAAAATCAGAAGGTGCATTTTACCTCTGGTCTCAAGACGAGGTCGGAAAAGCGCTTGGCAAGGAAAAAGCAGATATTTTCAATTTCTATTTTGGTGTTGAACCTGACGGGAATGCACCTCAAGATCCACACGGAGAGTTTGAGGGCAGAAACATTCTGTATGTGGCTCACTCCCTTGATGAAACGGCGAGTAAGTTCGGAAAAAGTCAGGAAGACATACAAGCGATTCTTCGTGAATCGAAAAAGATTCTTTTCGACATCCGTTCTAAAAGATTCAGGCCGCATCTAGATGATAAAGTTCTCACGGATTGGAATGGACTTATGATTTCAAGCCTTGCGTTCGGTTCAAGAGTTCTCAATGAACCTCGCTACGCAAAGGCGGCGAAAAGAGCGGCGGATTTCTTGCTTGAGAAAATGAAGCGTGAAGATGGCCGCTTGATGCACCGCTATCGAGATGAAGAGGTAGCCATCACCGGTTTTATTGAAGACTACGCCTTTTTCACGCACGGCCTCTTTGATCTTTACGAGGCGACGTTTGACCCTCGCTATCTCGCAGAGGCAAAGTTCTTCGTCGAAGAAATGCGACGCCTTTTCTTGGACGAGACAGGAGGAGGTTTCTTTTTAACGGCGAAAGATGCTGAAAAGCTAATTGCAAGAAGCAAAGAACTTTACGACGGAGCGCTTCCTTCCGGGAATTCTGTAGCTGCCTTATCGCTTCTGCGCGTGGGACGCTTGACCGTGAACCGGCAATTGGAGGATTGGAGCCGTTCAACTCTGAATGCGTTTTCAACGGAGATCGATCAATTCCCATCAGCCTATCCGCAGATGTTAATCGCGCTCGATTTTGCAATTGGTCCTTCCAGCGAAATTGTGATCGCTGGCGGTGCAGCCGAAAATGGTGTACAAGAAATGATTCGTGTTGTATATAGTCGATTTTTACCTAACAAAGTGGTTGCATTCCATCCGAAAGAAGAAAGCGTGGCGCAAAAGATCGAGAAACTTTCACCTTTCATTAGCGATCAGATTGCGTTGGGAGGCCAGCCGACCGTTTATGTGTGTGAGAACTATATTTGTGCACTTCCGACTACGGATATTGTGAAATTGAACGCACTTCTTGCGGAACAAGGTCGAACATGAAGAAATTATTTTTATTTTCTGGCTTCCTATTTTTGTCAGGTTCTTTCTATTGGTTAGGAGCATCTCGGTCGGTTGATTTTTTTCCGGCTCAAAGGGAATTCCAAATCACCTACAAAGCATCCATTCCGGAATTTCCTCAAGCAGCTGAGCATATTCGCATTTGGATTCCGATCGCCTCAAGCCGGGAAGGGCAAACCATTTTGGAGAGAAAAATTGAATCGACGGTGCCTTATCAAATCACACATGAGCTCGCGAATAACAATGAAGTCGCCTATCTTGAAGCCAAGAAACCTTTTCCTTCCTCTCTCAACTTTAATGCGATTTATAGAGTCAGGACGGCCGAACCCACCTTCGATCAGCAAAAAAAAGAACCCCAAGATGTTGATTTTTATTTGAAGCCAAGCCGGCTTATGGTGATCAATAGTGAAGTTAAAACGCGGACCGTACGTGCGACAGCGGGTAGGAAATCGCTCGGAGAAAAAGCGCGCGGAATTTACAAGGATGTTGTAGACTGGATGAAGTACGACAAAGTCGGTCCCGGTTGGGGCCGCGGCGATACCTTGCGGGCGTGCCTTTTGGGGAACGGGAACTGCACGGATTTTCATTCGCTTTTTATTTCGATGGCCCACGCTGCGGAGATTCCAGCCCGGTTTAAGATTGGACTTACAATTCCTGAAGCATCTCAAGGAGCAATTCCAGGCTATCATTGCTGGGC
>JACQQO010000024.1 GCA_016206955.1 Candidatus Omnitrophota bacterium | reverse complement strand
CTAAGCTTAAAACGTCGTGTGCTCTTGCGATCAAATTTTCAACAGAACCAGTATGTTCATTCACTTGAATTAAGCCTAAACTAGCGGTCATTTCAATTTTGTCGGATCCCACTTGGATTGGCTTTTCAGAAATGGCCAGACGGATTTTTTCGGCCACTTGAACGCTGTCGGCGGCCGGCGTTCCAGGGAGCAAAACCATGAATTCATCTCCGCCGATACGGAACACATAATCGGTGGCCCGTAACGCAGCCAGAAGCTTATGGGCTATCTGCCTTAAAACTTCATCGCCTACCGTGTAACCGAATAAATCATTCACTTGCTTAAAATCGTCCAGATCCAAAAGAATGGCAGGCAAAGTGGAATGATTCTTCTGAAGCCATGCAATTTCACGGGAGAATATTTTTTCTAAACCTCGCCGGTTGAGCAGTTCCGTATTGGAATCAAGAAGGCTTAAGCGCTCAAACTGATCCATGAGCGTTTTATTTTCGTCTTTCAGGCGCTGCCGCTCCACGGCATGCAGGATCACTTGAACCAAAAGATGCCGTGTGACTTGATCTTTGATGACGTAATCTTGAACTCCTTTGCGGACGGAATCGAGTTCAAAGGAAGTGTTGTGATAACCGGTTAAAACGACGATTGGAACGCCGGGGGCTTTCTCGGCAAGTGTTTTTAAAGTGTTTTCTCGGTTGTCACTATCGGGGAGAGTAAGGTCGGCTAAAATAACGTCAATTCCGCCCTTGGCAATGCGGCCGCAGGCAGATTCAAGCGTATCAACGGTTTCTAAATTGAACTCGTGCTCGGCATCTTCTTCCAACCGGTATTTGACCAGTTTGGCATCCAGTTCATCGTCTTCAACGAGCAACACCTTCAAGGTACCATTTCCCATCAAGCGCCTCGCCAGTTTTACTTAAATTATAGCCGATGATCTAAAGGTCAAGCAATTTCAATGACACTAATTTTGGAAAAAAACAGTCTATCTAAAGAGTTGTTTTCAACTTTTAATATCTTAGACTTCCACATCATTCCGGTAATTCGCTTGTGCTCCAGTAACGACCAATCACTTTGAAGAGTTCAGCGAATTCAGGGCGAGTCAAAGGTTTCACCATATATCCGGCTGCCCCTAAACCAAACATTTCGAAAATATCCTGTTTTTGCTTTGAACTCGTCAGAACAACAACCGGAATATGTTTGAGCGAATGGTCCTGCTTCATCACTTTTAAGAATTCGGCACCGTTCATCCGCGGCATGTTCAAATCCAGAAGAATAATAGAAGGGTTTTGATCGGTGCCCCTTAAATAATCGAGGGCCTCTTCCCCGTTGGTTGCCACATCCAAGCGGTTCGGAATTCCCACTTCTTTAAAGGCGCGTTTGATTGTTTCCATATCGATTCCATCGTCCTCAACCAAAAGCACTTGACTCTTACTTCTCATTTTCTTTAAATCCTCCTTATTTCGTTTTGTTGCCGCGCCTCTTCATAAACCACAGCGCCTTTACTAGGAAGCGTGAAATAGAACGTGCTTCCCTCACCCACTTTTGATTCTAACCAGATACTGCCGCCGTACGATTCAACAATTTTCTTCACGAGCGCAAGGCCAATCCCTGTGCTTTTGGATTTATCTTTTCGCTGCAAAGTCTGAAACATTTGAAAGATCTTCTCAAAATAATTTTCGCTGATTCCCGGCCCATTATCCGAAATGCTGAATTTCCAATAAGCGCCGTCCGGCTCACACCTAATTTTAATCTTCCCGTTTGGTTTGTCCATATATTTTATGGCATTTCCGATTAAATTCTGAAAGATCTGCCGAATCCGAACAGGATCGGCATGAATCGTAGGAAGTGTACTTTCAACCTCAACCGAGATATTCTCAGGCGGCATCAAAACATCGATCACTTCCCGAACCAGTACATTGAGATCTATCTCTCTTGCCTTTCCCTTGACTTGACCTACACTTGAATATTCCAAAATGCCGTCGATCAAGGTATGCGACAGATTGACTCTTTCGTTAATGAGCTCGAGCCACTCTTCACCTTTTTTGCCAAGTTTAGCCCGATAATCATTCATCAGCCATTCAACAACCGTGGCGATTCCCCGGAGTGGGGCCTTTAAATCATGGGAAACAATGTGGGCAAAACCGCGCAATTCTTCATTGGCACTTTCGATTTCCTTAACAAATTGAGCTACTCTTTTCTCAGCTTGCTTGCGTTCGCTGATATCGATAATCGCTGCCAGTACCAGAGTCCCGTCCGGAGTTTCAACCGGACTTAAACCGATTTCCACTGGAATTTCAGTTCCATTCTTGTGCAGTCCATAGAGTTCGCGTCCTGCCACAGGACGTGCTGTTGGTTGCTGATGAAAGACTTTGCGGTCACTTTCGTGTTTCTCACGAAATCGATGGGGAACTAACGTTTCGATGGGTTTCCCGACTAATTCTTCATGGCTGTAACCAAAAACTTTTTCAACCATCTGATTAGCTAACATGATTTTTCCTTCTTGGTTCACCATAACCATGGCGTTGGGAGCAAACTCGATCACTTGTTTCAGTCTCTCCTCCGCGCGCTTGCGTTCGGTAATATCGCGGAGAACTGCATTGAAGCGATAAGAGCCTTCAAAACGGATCGGCCAAACCGTAAGCTCCACCAAAAATTCATGTCCTTTCCGATGGAGAGCGCTGAGCTCGAGTCGTTTGTTCAAAATAGGCCCCTCATGGGTCGCAAAGAAATGTTTGAGGCCCTTCCAATGGGCTTCCCGATAACGATGAGGAATAATCACCCCCGCCAGCGGCCGGCCGATCACTTCTTCCCGTAACCAGCCAAAAAGCATCTGCGCTTGGCGATTCCAATCGGTAATATCGCCCTTTTCGTCCATACCGATAAAAGCGTCGTTGGCCGTCTCAAGGATGAGGTGAGTTCTTTCTTGATCTTGACGCAGTTTTTCTTCGGTATTTTTTTGATCGTTAAGGACGGCGCTGACAAACAATGAAGTAAAACTGGTCGCGGCAATAAACAATTGCAGTATCAGGAGTGACTCATTCTGCGATTCCACGACAAAAGGCCCGATGCCATGGTAGGTGTTCCATATCGTAATAGCAGACAGAGTAAGAACTGCAAGCGATGCTCCGATCTGACCAAACCGAAAAGCCGCATAGATAACAAAAAGGATAAGTGTATATTTGAAGTGAATGCCTTCAACGTGAAAATAGGTGCCAAAAATAGTTTCAGCCATGATCCAAAAAAAGAAGGCAAATAATAAAATTTCGAAATAGCGTCTTAATTTCCAGCGAGGCGGAAAAAGAGGAGGTCGCCACGCAATAAAAATAGGCGTCAAAACTAAAATACCTACGATATCCCCAAGCCACCAGGTAAACCAAACCACAGGATAAAGTGTTTTCGAAAAAAAACCAAAAGAAAGCAAAGTGGTCGGGCCAATGGTTGCGGCCACCGCACACATGAGTAAAACGGTTAGGAAAAACCTAAGATAATCTAGGGCATGATCAAAAGGATTTCGAGAACCGATCCATAAGCGCAATAAAAATGCGCCGCAAATCGCTTCAAGTGTATTTCCAACTGCAATCAAACTAGAAACCACAATAATGGGAATAGGAGCCACATCCCCATAACTCAGAAACGTGGTTAAATTCGCGAGAAATGCTCCAATCGCGATGCCCGGCCAGATCCGGTAGCCCAAAAGCAAAACGAAAGCAAAAGCAATTCCTGAAGGCGGCCAAACGGGAGAAGCGTTAGTGCGTTCTAAAGCAAGGGTTAAGCCAAAACGTGCTGAGGCATAGTAAATAGCAGCGATCGCGGTGATTAAGACTAAGGTGCGGAAACTTGGCAGCCTCAATTTCATTTTTAATTGAGGTGAATTATATCGCCTTCATGGAAAAAGGAAAGAAAAAGAAGAAGATAATCTCTTAGATGCCTTGTGAGCAGAAAATTTTGCCGCACATGTTCGCGGCCATTTTCGCCGAGTTTTTTCGCATACTCGGAGTTTTGAAGAAGCTGCTTAATGGCGTAGGCAGCGCCTTCAATGCTGTGGCACAAAAGCCCTGAATATCGATGCGCTACTTGCAAAGTAATCCCTCCTACCGCCGAAGCAACCAAAGGTTTTCCTTTCCATAACGCTTCTGTCACAGTAAGCCCAAAACCTTCTTTGAGTGATTTTTGAACTATGACGCTTGAAGCCCTTTGCAAAGCGTTAATCTCGATATCACTTCCCGAGGGAATAGCAAGCACGTGAATATCAGCGTTAGCGCTTGCGCGTGCATTTGTTTTTTCAAGAACTTCTACCGATTCAGGATCGTCCGTGGCAGTACCGCCGGCGAGAACCAATTGGCAATCGACGTAGCGCTGAACCATTTCAAACGCATCGATCACACCCAGCGGATCTTTCAGATAATCAAAGCGAGAGATTTGGGTAACAATCGGTTTTTCTGGATCGAGTTGATATTTCTGAAGAACCTCTTGAATGGTGTTTAATGGAAGTTCCTTATTTTTATCGCTGAGCGGATCAATGGAGGGCGGAATCAGAAATTGGCGGATGGGAAGTTCCTGGCTGAACGCAGGCGCCGAAAAAACCGACGCATCATAGCGATCGATAAAAGGGCGCAGAAAATTCCAAACCTTGGGATCCGGATTGGAAACGTCAATGTGGCAGCGCCATGCCCACTTGCTTTTTTGAGTATCCTTCCTTTGAATCAAGGCGATGGGTTGCGGATCATGAATCATGAGAATATCACCCTTGAGCTCCATCGTTTTATTGTTCATTTCACTCGTTTCAAGAAACGTCGTGAAATCTTCGGGCTTAAGATCTTCTAATTTTCCGTGAAGGGCATTGTGAAACTTTTTGGTCACTTTGAAAAACTGCTCGCCGCCTTTAATCACATCCCAACTTGCTTTAACGCCCAATTCCTGGAGGAGCGGAACCATCCGGTTTAAAATTTCGGCAACTCCCCCGCCCACCGCGGTAGAGTTAACATTTTGCACCGTCCATCCTTTGGTCTTATCCGCCAAAAGACGAAGCTCATCGATCACTTGGGCTCCAACGATAGGCTCATATTCATTTAACCCGTGCATTTTATTTAGAGTACCCCGTCATTCCCCCGTACGGGGG